>NZ_JARAVK010000142.1:0-24108 GCF_033792765.1 Streptomyces sp. PA03-6a
CCCACGGCCACCGCGACCCCGGTCCCGACCGCGACCGCGAGTCCGACCTCGGGCACCGGCTCACCGTCCTCCGCGGGCTTCGCGCCGTACGTCGACACCTCGCTCTACCCGGCCTTCGACCTGCTCGCCCACTCCCGGGCGACCGGCGTCAAGCAGTACAACCTGGCCTTCGTCACCGACGGCGGCGGCTGCACGCCCAAGTGGGGCGGGGTCAGCGACCTGGCGAACGACGGCGTCGCGGCCCAGATCGGCGACCTGCGCAAGGCGGGCGGTGACGTCCGGGTCTCCTTCGGCGGCGCGTCCGGCTCGGAGCTGGCGACGACCTGCTCCTCGGTCCCCGCGCTGACCGCGGCGTACGCCAAGGTCGTCGACACCTACAAGCTCACCAAGGTGGACTTCGACGTCGAGGGCGGCGCCATCGCCGACACGGCCGCCAACACCCGCCGGGCACAGGCCATCTCGCAGCTCCAGGCGAGCCACAGCGGCCTGGAGGTCTCCTACACCCTGCCGGTGATGCCGACCGGCCTCACCCAGGACGGTGTCGGCCTGCTGGCGGACGCCAGGTCCCACGGTGTGCGGATCACCGCGGTCAACATCATGGCGATGGACTACGGCGCCTCCTTCAGCGGCGACATGGGCGGCTACGCGATCGACGCCGCCACCACCACCCAGGGACAGCTGCGGGGCGTGCTGGGGCTGTCGGACGCCGCGGCCTGGAAGACCGTCGCGGTCACCCCGATGATCGGCGTGAACGACGTCACCACGGAGGTCTTCAGGGTCGACGACGCGACGCAGCTGGTGACCTTCGCCCGGTCCAAGGGCCTGGGCTGGCTGTCGATGTGGTCGGGCACGCGGGACAAGCAGTGCCCCGGGGGTGCCAAGAACGTCGCCGACGCGACGTGCAGTTCGATCCTCCAGGAGGCGGGCGCCTTCTCCAAGGCCCTCGCGGCCTACGGCGGCTGAGGCCGCACGCGACCATCCCCCTCCCCCCACACGGGCGCCCCGGCCGGCAGTTCAGCACCCCGCCCCGGCCGGGGCGCTCCCGTGTGCGCCGCGCTCAGGAGCGGAGCAGACCGTCCAGCAGCGCGGACAGCCCGGCCTCGTACTGCGCGCGGCCGGACTGCTGCGCCGCGACGAGTTCGGGGGCCAGCCCCACGAGCGAGGGGTAGCTGTCCGGCGGCAGGTCCGCGAGCCGGCTGCGGATCCTCTCGCGCAGCCCGGCCTCGGCCTCCTCGCACTCCGCGCGTTTGCGCCGCACCACCCACAGCGCGGCGCCGACCGTGTACTGCATCAGCGCCACCTGGGCGCGCGCGGCGGCGGGCGGGTCCAGTCCCGCCGTGATCAGCAGGCAGAGCATCCGGTCGATGACGGCGATGGCCTCGTCGCCGCGGAGCGGGCGGCTCGTCAGCAGTTGGAGCGCGGAGGGATGCTCACTGAAAAGCCGGTACACACCGACACAGAGTTCAATAAGCTGCTCGCGGGGCACGCCGGAGCCGGGGGGCATCTCGATCTCGGCGAGCAGCCGTTCGTTGACCGCGTCGATGATCTCGTCCTTGCCCTTGAAGTGGGAGTAGACGGCCATGGTCGCGACGCCGAGCTCCTGGGCGAGCACGCGCATGGTGAAGGCCTCGGGCCCGTGGCGGTCGAGGAGCCCGACCGCGGCGTCGAGGATGCGGTCGGGGTTGAGGGTGTTGCGGGGGACGCGGCGCCGTGGGGAGCGGGCCGGCGGGGTGACAGTCATGAGGGATGCGTGTCCGGTCGGGGGAATCGTGCGCGAGCGGTCGGAAGGTCGAGCGGTTTCCTTGATTCTCCCGCGTTCCCGGGCAACCCGGGGAGGAAGCGGGGCGTCTTTTCGCACGTCTTCCCGAGCACGGCTCCGTGAATCCAGGACGAATCGGTGGTGAAGGGAATAGTCGGGGGCGCTGCCCGGGTTGCCTAGCGTACGTCGTACGGTAGATCGAAGCGACTCTCACAGGGAGAGATGGGGGGAGAACGGCCGGATGACGATGAGCACCACCGCCCCACGGGCGTCCGCCTACCGGGGCGGGCTCCGCTGGTGGACCGAGCTGCCGCTGATCGCGGTGGTCTACGGCCTCTACACCGCGGGCCGCCTCCTCGTACGCGGCGACGTGGGCCTGGCAGTCGACCACGGCATCGCCATACTCCACCTGGAACGCGCGCTCAGCATCGACCCCGAGCGCTCGCTCAACTCCCTCTTCAGCCGCTACCGGTCGCTCGGTGTTCCCGCCGACTTCTGGTACGCCTCGCTCCACTACCTGGTCACACCGCTGGTGCTGGTCTGGCTGTGGCGCCGGCGGCCGACCGTCTACCGCTTCGCGCGCACATGGCTGCTGATGTCCACCCTCGTCGGGCTGATCGGCTTCACGCTCATGCCCACCGCGCCGCCGCGGCTGCTGGCCGCAGGTCACGGCTTCGTCGACACCATGGCGCAGTACGGTTCGTACGGCTGGTGGGGCGCGGAGGCGAGCGCGCCGCGCGGGCTGGGCGGGATGACCAACCAGTACGCGGCCATGCCGAGCCTGCACGTCGGCTGGTCCCTGTGGTGCGGCATCATGCTCTGGCGCCACGGCCGCACGCCCTTCGTCCGCGCCCTGGGCGTCCTCTACCCCCTCGGCACGACCCTCGTGGTCATGGGCACCGCCAACCACTACCTGCTGGACGCCCTCGCCGGGATCGCCGTGATGGGGATCGGCTTCCTGCTGGCGCGGCCCGCGCTGCGTGTGGTGGACCTCATACGCGCCGGGGCGCGCACCCGGTTCGCGACGCCGCGGCCCGCCTCCTCCACCGTCGTCGCGACCTCCCGCGACGTCGCCCCGGCGGACGTGGGGTTCCTGCCGGGAACCGCGGTCGAACCGCGGCGCTGACGCTCCGGCGGAGGCCGCGGACCCGCGGCCTCCGCATTGTGGCCCGCGTTGTCGGTGGGGGGTGCGAGACTTGCCCGGGTGAGCACTACGCACGATCTGCGAGAGCGGCTGGCCGCGTTGCGCGGCCCCACGACCGTGCCGCGCCCGATGGACGCGCGCGCCCTGGCGGCGCTCGCCGCGAACCCCGGATGCCGCCGCCGGGCGCTGCTGGACGCCGCCGGGGTGGACAAGGCGGCGGTGGCGCGCGTCCTGGGCAATCCCGCGCCCTTCGGGCAGTCGCAGTTCGCGTTCGTACGGGGCCATGCCTTCGAGGCCCGGGTGAAGGCCGCGGGGTGCGCCGAGCTGCTGCGCCTGCTGGGCGCGCCCGAGACCGCGGACGCCGTGCTGCCCGATCTGTCCGCCCCGGGCCCCGAGGGCCGGGTGGCCCGTACCCGCCTCGCGCTCAAGGAGGCGACCGCGGCGGGCCGGTGGACGCTGCTCGACCACCCCCTGCTCGTGCTCGAGGTCGCCGACGCCCCGGTCTACCTCGAACCGGACGCCATCGCCGTGCGGCCGGACGGCTCGTGGACGGTGGTGGAGGTCAAGTCCTTCCCGATCCTTGACGGTTCCGCGGACGCCGTGAAGGTCGGCGCGGCGGCCCGCCAGGCCGCGGTGTACGTCCTGGCGCTGGAGCGGCTGGGGTTCGGCACCCCGGAGCACCGGGTGCTGCTGGTGTGCCCGAAGGACTTCTCCAACCTGCCCGCCGCCGAGTTCGTCGACGTGCGCAAGCAACTGTCGGTCACCCGGCGGCAGCTGGCCCGGCTGACCCGGATCGAGGAGATCGCTGCCGCCCTCCCCGAGGGCACGACCTTCGACCTGAGGCTCACCGACGACGGACGGACGGCGACCCGCCCCGCCGCGGAGCTCTCCGATGCGGTGGACCGGCTGCCCGCGGCGTACGCGCCCGAGTGCCTGGCCAGTTGCGAGCTGTCCTTCCACTGCCGCGACCAGGCCCGGGCCTGCGGCGCGGTGGAGGTCCTCGGCCGCGGCGTGCGCGGTGAACTGGGCGCCCTGACCGAAGTGGAGCAGGTGCTGGCGGCCGCGCTGGGCACCGAGGGCGATCCGGCGGATCCCGCGGTCGCCGCGCTGCGGCGGGCGCAGGCCCTGCGGGCGGAGGCGCTGGGATGTCGCTGATCTCGGTGCTGGCCCGTGCGGAGGCCATGGCGACCGGCCGGGCGACCCCGCTCGCGACGGTGCGCCACCGCCATCTGTCGGACCGGCCGCTGGTCCTCGTCCCGCTGACCACCGCGGGCGAGGTCGGCGCCCCGCTGGGCGCCCTGGTCGGCACGGACCGGGACGAGCCCCGGCTGCTGGCGGTGCCGCAGCCGCGCGACCGCGATCTGCGCTTCGCCTTCCTGGCCGAGCTGGCGCAGGTCGTGCTGCCCTACCTGGAGTCCTACGCGGACGACACGGAGACCGAGCCGGCGACCCGCAACCGGGCGGGCGCATCACCCGGCCACCAGGCCGGGGGAGAGTCGGAGGTCTGCACCGACGCACCCCAGATCGTGGTCGCGAACACCCCCGCGGTGGAGTACGTGCGTCTGCTCGGCCGCTCCACCCGCTTCCGCCGCACCGCCGAGGACGACCCCGACGAGCCGCACCCGGTCCCCGCCCGGGTGCCGCTGCTCGGCCGCTGGCTCACCCACTACGGGGAACGCGCCCGCACCCCCGGCTCCGCGCTGCTGCTGTCCGCGACCGAACTGCTCACCCGGCACTGGGCGACCGGCCAGAGCAACCTCGAGGACCAGCACCTGGGCGCCCTGCTGGCCTGGATCGAACCCACCGACGGCATGACGGGCATGGAAGCGGCCCGCCGCGCGGAGTCCCACCGCGGCCCGGACGGCCTGCTGACGTTCCCGCCGGCCGGCCCCGCGACGGACCCGGTCTTCGACAACACGGTGCTCGCCCCGGCCACCGCCCGCTACGACGCCGGGATCACCGGGGCCGGCGAGGACATCGCCCGCCTGCTGGCCGGCCAGATGCGCCCCACCTGGGACGCGGTGTGGCGGTCACTGGACCTGCTGCGCGAGCTGCCCGAGGGCGCCCGCGTCGCGGACCGCTGGAAACGGGACCGCTGGTCGTACACCTCCCACCGGGACCGCGTGCGCGCCGGGGAGCCGCCGCAGCCCCGCCGTGACGACGCCGTGTCGGCGGCGCAGAAGCTCGCCGGCCGGGAGACCGCCCAGGTGCGGCTGGAAGCCCAGGAAGCGCTGGACGACCCGCTGGTGATGGCCGGGCGGCGACTGGCCGGGGAGGCCTTCGCGGGCCGGGTGGACCGGGTG
The DNA here is from genome assembly GCF_033792765.1 of Streptomyces sp. PA03-6a. NCBI lineage: Bacteria > Bacillati > Actinomycetota > Actinomycetes > Kitasatosporales > Streptomycetaceae > Streptomyces > Streptomyces sp. PA03-6a. Next base: position 5,207 of record NZ_JARAVK010000142.1, read on the forward strand.
GAGATGACGATGAGCGAGGGCAAGGTGCCCAAGCCGCGCCCGCTGGTGACGGTCCTCACACAGGACCGGCCGCATCTGGACGAGGACGCGAAGCTCTACCGGGCGCTGCCGGACGGCCGTACGCAGCAGGCGCAGTTCGTGGAGTGGGCCGGGCCCGGCGCGGTGCTCCTGCGGGTGGTGAACGGCATGGGCCGCGGCAAGGTCCCCGAGCCCGGCACGGTGCCGGAGGAAGGGGACGAGGTGTGCTGGACGTTGTTCGAACACGCGCCGCGTGGCGGCGCGGGGCTGCCGGAGCGCGAGGACACCCCGTGGACGCACGGCGGGCCCCCGGGCACCGCGGCCGCGAGCGTGACCGCCGGCACGACCGCGGGCCCGACCGCGGCCGCCGTAGCCGAGAGCCCTGACCCCGCGACCACGGAGGACTATCTGTGAGCCCGGTGAGCGACGCCGCCCGGGCGGCCGGCACCGCGACCGAGCGGATCCTGCACGACACCCTGCACGGGACGCACCGCGGCGTCGTGGTGGACTCGCCGCCCGGCGCGGGCAAGTCCACGCTGGTGGTGCGTGCCGCCCGTGAGCTGGTCGCGGCGGGCGAGACCCTGATGGTGGTCGCCCAGACGAACGCCCAGGTGGACGACCTGGTGGACCGGCTGGCCACCGCCGAACCCGGACTGCCGATCGGCCGGCTGCACGGCAGCGACTCTCCCCCGGACCCGGTGCTCGACCGCCACGAGGCCGTGCTCAAGTCGAGCAAGGCGGCCGACCTCACCGGGGCCAAGGTGGTGATCGCGACCGCCGCGAAGTGGGCCTTCGTGAAGGACACCGAGCCCTGGCGGCACGCCATCGTCGACGAGGCCTACCAGATGCGCTCGGACGCGCTGCTGCAGGTGGCGGGGTTGTTCGAGCGGGCGCTGTTCGTCGGCGACCCGGGTCAGCTGGATCCGTTCAGCGTGGTCGGCGCCGAGCAGTGGGCGGGGCTGAGCTACGACCCGTCGGCGAGCGCGGTGGTCACCCTGCTGGCCCACAACCCGGGGCTGCCGCAGCACCGGCTGCCGGTCTCCTGGCGGCTGCCGGCCTCCGCCGCGCCGCTGGTCTCCGACGCCTTCTACCCGTACACCCCGTTCCGCAGCGGCACCGACCACGGTGACCGGCGGCTCTCCTTCGGCGTGCCCGGTGACGGCTCGGGCCCCGACCGGGTGGTGGACGAGGCCGCGGCGTCCGGCTGGGGCCTGCTGGAGCTGCCCGCGCGGCGCACCCCGCGGACCGACCCCGAGGCGGTCCGCGCGGTCGCAGTGGTCGTACGGCGGCTGCTGGACCGCGGCGGCGTGGCGGTCTCCGAGCGGGGCACCGCCCCGGTGGGCCCGGACCGGATCGCCGTGGGCACCGCCCACCGCGACCAGGCGGCGGCGGTCCGCGCGGCGCTGGCGGACCTGGGCGTGACCGGGGTCACCGTGGACACCGCCAACCGGCTGCAGGGCCGCGAGTTCGACGTCACCGTGGTGCTCCATCCGCTGTCGGGGCGTCCCGACGCGACCGCGTTCCACCTGGAGACGGGGCGGCTGTGCGTGCTGGCCTCGCGCCACCGGCACGCGTGCATCGTGGTGTGCCGCGCCGGGGTCTCGGAGCTGCTGGACGAGCACCCCTCGACGGAGCCGGTCCAGCTCGGGGTGACCGTGAAGTTCCCGGACGGCTGGGAGGCCAACCACGCCGTGCTGGCCCACCTGTCCGAGCACCGCGTGGCCTGGCGGCCGTAGCGCGCCGGCCGTCGCCCGGGGCACTCTTGCGCGGGGCGGGACAATGGAAGGCGCTGACGATCCTGGAGGTACGTTCATGTCCGAGCCGCAGTCGGCTCACAGCGCGGCGGGCAAGCAGCCCGCCCCCCGTCTGAAACCCGCCCAGCTGCTGTTCGAGCCCGCCGCCCTGGCCGAGGACGAGGAGCACTTCTTCGACCTGGAGTCCATCGAGGACCCCCGGGAGCTGCTGGCCCGTTCCACGGAGCTCACCCTCGCCTTCCGCGCGGCCGCGGACCGGGCGACGGAGTTCCAGGCCATAGCAGCGGCCCAGCTCGCCGACCCCAAGCGGTTCGACCGGCTGACCCCCGCCGCCATCGGTGCGCAGGCGGGCTGGTCGGAGGACTACGCCAAGCGGATGATCGAGTTCGGCGAGGGCCTGATGCGGGGCGGGGACGCAGCGCTGTCCTGACGACGCACCTGGCATATGCGTTCGGGGCAAGGTACCCGACACATGGCGGGCGTGTCCGGCCTTCGGGCGATGTCGCGTAGCGAAACGTTCACTCACGGTAGTTGTATGGGTCATGAGTGATTGGCAGTGGCACACATGGCCGGGGGGCGTGCCGGAGTCCGCCTCCCACCCATATCCGGACGCGCAGTACCCCACCCCCGACGGGGCCGACTGGCTGGCCTCCGCCAGCGCCTTCCCGCGCAGCGTGCGGGCGCTGTGGTCCGCACGGCCCACGGCGCCCAGCGTGCTGCCCTGCGGGACGGCCTTCGACGCGGTGAACCTGCCGGCCCTGTTCGGACGCCGGGTCCTGGAGCAGCTGTGGTCCTCGGGCCCCGGCTCGGGCCCGGCCGCCACGCTCCGCGGCAGGGTGCTGCTGCTCGCCGAGCCGGGCACCGCCGCACGCCTCCCCGGGCTGCTGACCTGGGAGGAGTGGGGGCTGAGGGTGCCGCCGGTGTTCTGTCACGGCGAGGGGGACTCGGTGGCGCTGCCCCCGCCGTACGGCGACACCGGCCATGGGCGCTCCCGCTGGCTGGTCGCCCCCGACACGCGCCGCCCCTGGCTCCCCGGGGCCGACGTCCTGCTGTGGGCCTGCGTCCGGGCGGCCCGCGCGGAGGCCGGTTGATTATCGATTTTCACCCGCCCGCAAGCGGATGCTAATCTCTACGACGTCAGCGAGCGCCGCTAGCTCAACTGGCAGAGCAGCTGACTCTTAATCAGCGGGTTCGGGGTTCGAGTCCCTGGCGGCGCACTCACGGCACAGCCGTTGACCTGGGCGCTCTCCCATCGGGAGGGCGCCTTTCGTCATGTCGGGCCGTGGCCCTAGGGGCCGTCCCACAGGGGGCGCGAGGTGGTGATCCGCACGGTCCAGCCCTCGTCGTCCGGGTCCCGGCCGAGGACCTCGACGGTGAGGCCGCGGCCGCGGTCGGTGAAGCGTCCGCCGGAGGAGAACGGCGCGTCGTTGAGCGCGTTGAAGGTGGCGCTGCTGTACTCGCAGGCGGTGGTGCGCGGATGGGCGTCCTCGACGGTGACGGGTCCGTGTCCCGAGTCGACGTCGGTGCGCACCTGGTAGATCAGCACCCCTTCGCGGCAGGCCTCGCTGTCGTTGCCGCGGGCGGCGCGCGCCTCGATGACGTACGCGCGGGTCCGGCCGAGGGGGATGACGGCCACCTTGCGGCCGCCGGGCACCTCGACCGGCGTGAGGTGCACCGAGCGCGCGCCCGGGTCGCGGACGCAGACGACCTGCCAGTCGTCGAGCCAGCCCAGGCGCCACTTGTGCCAGGCGAAGAGGTCGCCCTGCAGCCCCCAGTCCAGGGACATGCCGTCCCACTGGCCCGCGAGGGTGTCGGTGTGCCCGAAGTCCTCGACGGAGTACAGGTCGGGCAGCCCGAAGGCATGGCCGTTCTCGTGGCTGAGCACCCGCGCGCCGGACTGGTCGTGGCCGTAGACCAGGGAGACCCGGTCCAGGCTCGTGCCGTCGTCGGTGGTGGCGGCCGAGGCGCCGGTCCAGGTCACCGAGAGGACGGCCTGTTCGGCGGGCGGCCCGGCGTTGGGCGTGACGAGGACGTTGACCAGGTCGTACCCGGAGAAGTCGATCTTCCGGTCGGCGACGCGCAGCAGGTCCCGCATCATGGCCGTGTGCGTGCGCCAGCCGTAGCCGCGCCCTATCCCGTACGACGTGAAGGGCTTCGGCATGCGGATGTAGCGCAGCACGGGCGTGGAGACGTAGCGCAGCTTCCCGTACGAGGCGCGGTAGAACCAGTGCCGCACGGCGGGGAAGAACTCGCGGTAGCGCTCGGCGGCGCTGTACGGGGCGGGCTTGTCCGGGAAGTCGACGAGCAGGGTGAGCGCCCGCACCTCGCCGGTGGCGCGGGCGAACTCGCGGCCGTCCGCGCCCCCGAACCCCTCGGACATCGTGACGCCCGGCGCGGCGCGCAGCGCGCAGGGACGGTCGGCCGGCGGCGCCGCGGCGGGTGCGCCCCCGGTGGCGACGGTGCTGCCGGCCGCGAAGAGGAGCACCGATGCCAGGACCGCGAGCGCCCGGGGTCCTCGCATCGGCTCAGCCCTGGGTGACCTGGACGGTCCAGGACCCGTCGGAGTGCCGGTCGGCGACGCGGATGTGCGCCGAGCGGCCGAGGGCGTACGTCTCCCCGCTGCGCAGTGGCGCGTCGGCGAGCGGTGGGTACACCGAGGACTCCCAGCAGTCGCCGCTGCCCGGGTGGCCGTCGATGACGTCCAGGGGGCCGTCGCCTGACGACACGTCGGCCCGGACGCGGTACATCAGGACGCCCTGGCCGCAGGTGAGGCGGTCGTTGCCGAGGGCGGCGCGGGCCTCGATGGCGACGGCTCCGTCCAGGCCCGCGGGCAGCACCAGCAGCTTGGTGCCGCCGCGCTGCTCGACGGGGCTCAGGCGGAAGGTGTGGGTGCCGCCCTCGGTGACGCAGCGGACCTGCGAGCGCCCGAGCCAGCCCAGCTTCCACTTGTGCCAGGCGAAGAAGTCCGGGGCCAGGCCGAACTGACTGCCCATGAGGTCCCAGTCGCCGACGTGGGTGTCCCAGTCGGCGTTGCTGCCCTGGGGCGGCCGGTAGTAGAGGTCGGGCAGGTCGAAGGCGTGCCCGGTCTCGTGGGCGAGCACGTTGACGTCCGGCGGGTGGCCCTCGAAGACGGTGACGAAGCGGTGCAGGTCCGCACCGTCGACACGGACCGGGCTGCCCAGGTTGACCACCTTGGTGGCGTCCGGGTCGACGCCGGGCGCGTCGGGGTCGGCCACCAGGTAGACGACGCCGTACCGGGAGAAGTCCACCTCCCGGTCGGCCGCCACCACGGCGTCCCGCAGGTAGCGGGCGCGCAGGGCGGGGCTCCAGTCCCGGCCGATGCCGTACGCCGTGGACGCCGCGGGCATGCGCAGCCAGTGCGGCAGGATGCGCGGCCGCAGCCGGAAGGTGCCGTACGAGGCCCGGGCGAAGAAGTCGGCGGTGGCCGGGAAGTGATCGGCCGCCAGTTCGCCGGGGCTGATGGTGGGGGCGGCGTCCGGGAACGCCAGGAACACCATCAGCGCGTCAACGTCGCCACGGGCCCGCGGGTAGGCGGTGTTCCAGGCGCTGACGCCCTCGGAGTGGTGTGCCCTGGTCCGCGGCAGGGCGCACAGCGAGGAGTCGGAGCCCCCGGCCGCGGGGCCGGTGACCAGCGTCCACGCGACGACGGCCGCGAAGACGCTGACGGCGGCGATGGCCGCCCGGAGCCCGTCGGGGGCATGCCCGCGGACGCTCCGGCGGAGGCGCCGATGTGCACGTATGGGTAGCCCTGACAGCGGCACGTGGACCTCCCGTACGGGGTCGGGACACCCACATCACGCTGCTACGGTTTGCTATGTTTTGCCCTGTTGTGCTGCGCCGCCCGGGTTACCGTCCGATCACTACAGTGCGTAATGAGTGACGAAAATCGATCAATGGAATTCAGGGGCCAATCACAAATGATCAAGATCGCATCCCACGTGCCGAGAATCACCACGACGGCGGTGGCCGCGGCAATTCCCCAACGTCTATGATCGGCACATTTCCAGGCCGAACGCCGCCTCTTGGCGGTCATTCGATTCCTCCACGACCATGTGTGCGAGACGACACCTATGCGGGAGCCAGCGGTGGGCGGACCCTCGGGAAGCCCGGACCTCGAGCCCGAGGCGGCGGCCACGACGGTCACTCAACGTCACGCTCCGGCCCCGGAACGGTCAGCCCCGGAACGTCCGGCCTCGGAACGTCCGGCGTCGGAGGTGCGCGACTACCGCGCCGCCTTCAACGTCGCCCGGCTGCCGATGGCTCTGGTCGGTCCCGACGGCCGGGTGCGCGAGGCCAATCCGGCGCTCGGCGCGCTGCTCGGCGCGGACCCGGTGCTGCTCACCGCCCGCACCGCGGCGGAGCTGGTCGGCCTCACCGGCTCCGGCGGCGAGGTCCCCCCGCTCGGGGAGAGCCCGGAGTACGCCGAGTACGAGGACGTGCTGACCGGCCGGCGCGGGGAGTTGCGCCGCACCAGACCCGTCCGCGGACCGGACGGGAGCACGGTCTGGGCCGAGGTCGTCGTGGTGCCCGTGCCCGGCGGAGTCCTGATGTCCGTCGAGGACCTGGGCGAGACCCGCGAACTGCGCGAGCAGCTGCGCCACTTGCGGATGCACGACCCGGTCACCCGGCTCCCCAACCGGCAGTTGTTCTTCGAGCGCCTCGCCACCGCGCTGGAGGGCGCCGACAGCCGCACCGGCCGGATCGGCCTGTGCTACCTCGACCTCGACGGCTTCAAGGCCATCAACGACACCCTCGGCCACCGGGTCGGCGACCGGCTGCTCAAGGCCGTCGCCGCCCGGCTGTCGGACTGCGCGGGCCGGCTCGGGCGCAGCGGGACGCTCGTCGCCCGGCTGGGCGGCGACGAGTTCGCCGTCCTCGTCGAGGACTCCACCGGCACCGGGCAGGCCACCGGGCTCGCCGAATCCGTACTCACCGCGCTGCAGCTGCCGTTCGACCTCGCCGGGCAGCGGCTGGCGGTCTCGGCGAGCATCGGCGTCGTCGAGCGCGAGGCCGCCGGGGCCACCGCCACCGGCATCATGCAGGCCGCCGACACCACGCTGTACTGGGCCAAGGCGGACGGCAAGGCCCGCTGGACGCTCTTCGACCCCGAGCGCAACGCCCATCGGATGACCAAGCAGGCGCTGTCCAGCACCCTGCGGCAGGCCGTGGAGCGCGGGGAGTTCACGCTGGAGTACCAGCCCCTGGTGGAACTCGGCAGCGGCAGCCTGCGCGGGGTGGAGGCCCTGGTGCGCTGGCAGCACCCGCACTTCGGGCTGCTCGGGCCGAACCGGTTCATCCCGCTGGCGGAGGAGAACGGCTCCATCGTCCAGCTCGGCCGCTGGGTGCTCGCCGAATCGTGCCGCCAGGCGCGGCAGTGGCAGAAGGACTGGCCCGACGACCCGATCTTCGTCAGCGTCAACGTCGCCGTGCGCCAGGTCTGGGACTCCGACCTGGTCGCCGACGTCGCGGAGATCCTCGACGACACCGGGCTGCCGGCCGGGCTGCTGCAACTGGAGCTGACCGAGTCGGCGGTGATGGGCTCGGCCGGACGGCCCCTGCAGGCGCTGCACGCCCTGCAGGAGATGGGCGTGCGCATCGCCATCGACGACTTCGGCACCGGCTACTCCAACCTCGCCTACCTCAGCCGGCTGCCGGTCTCCGCGCTCAAGCTCGACGGCAGCTTCGTGCACGGCTTCCGCGACGGCCTGCACCCCAACCCGGCCGACGAGACGATCGTCGAGGCGCTGGTGCAGCTCGCCCACCGGCTCGGCCTGACGGTCACCGCCGAGTGCGTGGAGAACGCCGAGCAGGCGGAGCGGCTGCGCCGGATCGGCTGCGACACCGGGCAGGGCTGGCTGTACTCGCGGCCCGTGCCACCCGAGGGGATCGCCGCGCTGCGCGGCTACGGGCCGGCAGCCGCCCCCGGGGAATAGCCGCAGCCGGTCTCCGGTTGCTCGTTGCCGTAGACGAGGAACCGGCCGCAGGAGGCGACGCAGGAACGTGGACACGAACGACCCGGTACGAGGCACCACCCTCGGCAGCGCACCCGTCCCGCTCTCCGTCCTCGACCTGGCGGGCGTCGGCAGCGGACTGACCGCGAGGGACGCCCTCGCCGCCGGTGTCGCGCTGGCCCGGCTCGCCGAGGCCCGCGGCTACCACCGCTACTGGGTCGCCGAGCACCATTCGATGCCCGGGGTCGCGTCCTCCTCCCCCGCCGTGATCCTCGCCCACCTCGCCGCGCACACCGAGCGCATACGCCTCGGTTCCGGCGGCGTCATGCTGCCCAACCACGCGCCGCTGGTCATCGCCGAGCAGTTCGGCACCCTGGAGGCCCTGGCGCCGGGCCGGATCGACCTCGGCCTCGGCCGCGCCCCGGGCACGGACGGCGCCACCGCCGCCGCGCTGCGCCGCACCGACCGGCTGAACGAGGGCGCCGACGAGTTCCCGCAGCAGCTGTCCGAGCTCATCCGCTTCCTGGACGACGACTTCCCCGACGGCCACCCCTACGCCCGGATCCACGCCATCCCCGGTCCCGTGCAGGGCACCGTCCCGGGCGGCGTGCAGTCCGCCGCGCGGCCCTCGATCTGGCTGCTCGGCTCCAGCACCTTCAGCGCCCGGATGGCCGCGGTCCTCGGGCTGCCCTTCGCCTTCGCGCACCACTTCTCCGCGGCGAACACCGAACCGGCGCTGGAGCTGTACCGCAGGTCCTTCCGGCCCTCGGAAGTGCTGGACGAGCCGTACGCGCTGATCGGCGTCGCGGCGCTGGCGGCGGACGAGGAGAAGGACGCCCGCCGGCAGGTCCTCAGCGGCGCCCTGGCCATGCTGCGGCTGCGCATGGGACGCCCCGGCCTGGTGCCCACCCCGGAGGAGGCGGAGGCGTACGAGTTCAGCCCGGCCGAGCGGGACTTCGTGGACGCCTGGCTCGGCAACGTGGTGCACGGCACGCCGGACGCGGTCCGGGACGGCCTGGACGCGCTGGTGCGCCGCACGGGTGCGCAGGAGCTGATGATCACGGCCAACGCCCACACCCCCGCCGCGCGGCTGCGCTCCTACGAGCTCATCGCCGACGCGTACGGCCTGCCCGGCGGCGCCTGACCCCGCGGGGTCCGGGCCCTAGACGTCCACCGCCACGTACTTCATCTCCAGGTACTCCTCGATCCCCACGGCGCCGCCCTCGCGGCCGGTCCCGGACTGCTTGACGCCGCCGAAGGGCGCCGCGGGGGTGGAGACGACGCCCTTGTTCAGGCCGAGCATGCCCGTCTCCAGTTCCTCGGCGTAGCGGATGCCGCGCCGCAGGCTCTCCGTGAAGACGTAGCCGACCAGGCCGTACACGGTGTCGTTGGCCAGCCGGATCGCCTCGTCGTCGTCCTCGAAGGTGACGACCGGCGCGACCGGTCCGAAGATCTCCTCCCGGAGCATCGCCGCGTCCGGCGGCACGTCGGCCAGCACGGTGGGCGGGTAGAAGTACCCGGGGCGGTCCGAGAGCGGGGCGCCGCCGGTGACCGCGCGGGCCCCGGCCGAGACGGCGTCCTGCACCAGGCGGTCCACCTTGTCCAGGCCCGCGCCGTCGATGAGCGGGCCGACCTGGGTGCCGGGCTCGGTGCCGCGGCCGACGACCATGGAGCCCAGCTTCTCGGCGAGGCGCCCGGTGAAGGCCTCGGCCAGGTCGCGGTGGACGTAGATCCGGTTGGCCGCCGTGCAGGCCTCCCCGATGTTGCGCATCTTGGCGACGGCCGCGCCCTCCACTGCCTTCTCCAGGTCCGCGTCCCGGCAGACGACGAGGGGGGCGTTGCCGCCCAGCTCCATGGAGGTCCGCAGCACCTGCCGCGCGCTGAGCTCGATGAGCTTCTGCCCGACGCCCGTGGAACCGGTGAACGAGAGCTTGCGCAGCCGCGGGTCCTCCGTCAGGGGGCCGCTGATCTCCGCGGGGTGCGAGGTGGTGAGGACGTTGAGCACGCCGTCCGGCAGCCCGGCCTGGCCGAGGATCTCGGCGAGGGCGAGCATGGACAGCGGCGTCTGGTGGGCCGGCTTGACGATCATGGTGCAGCCGGCGGCGACGGCGGGGCCGATCTTGCGGGTGCCCATCGCCATGGGGAAGTTCCACGGGGTGATCAGCAGCGCCGGGCCCACGGGCTGGCGCATCACCCAGATCCGGCCGTTGCCGTCGGGCGCGGTGCGCCAGCCGCCCTCGATGCGCACCGCCTCCTCGGAGAACCAGCGGAAGAACTCGGCGGCGTAGAGGATCTCGCTGCGGGACTCGGCGACCGGCTTGCCCATCTCCAGGGTCATCAGGAGGGCGAGTTCCTGCTGCCGCTCCACGATGAGCTCGAAGGCCCGCCGCAGGATCTCCCCGCGCTCACGCGGCGCCGTGGCCGCCCATCCCTCCTGCGCGGCGGCCGCGGCGTCCATCGCGGCCTTGGCGTCCTCGGCCCCGGCGTCCGGCACGGCGCACAGCGGTCGCGCGGTGGACGGGTCCTCCACCTCGTACTCGCGCCCGTCGCTCGCCGGCCGCCAGCGGCCGCCGACGAGCAGTGCCTTCGGCACCCGCTCCACGACCAGTTGCTCGCGCTTGCCGTTCCCTTCGGTGCTGTCGCTCATGGCAGCTCCCTGCCTCCCGCGGACGTTCCGTACATCGGGTACCCCACCAGATTCGCATGAATGCCCCCTGTGCGCCGGGGTAGGCGCGGCCCTCGTGTGGTCACCGCACCGCACGGAAGCGAACTACCGGAGGTCTGGTCCATGTCCGAGCGCAGTCCCCTGTCCCGCAGGGGTTTCCTCTCCCGTACCGCAGGCGTCGGCGGTCTCGTGGCGGTCCCCGGGCTGCTGGCGGCGTGCAGCCGTACGCAGGCCGGCACCGGCGCGCCCACCGGCGACGGGGACCTGCTGGCCAAGCTGAGGAAGCAGGGGTACGTGCGGGTCGGCTTCGCGGGCGAGGCGCCGTACGGGTACCGGGACGGCGACGAGCTGGCCGGCGAGGCGCCCACCCTCCACCGGGAGATCTTCACGGCGCTCGGGGTGCCGGAACTGCGGCCCACGCTCACCGACTTCGGCGCGCTCATACCGGGCCTGACGGCCGACCGCTTCGACGTGGTCAGCGCCGGGATGGCGATCACGCCCGACCGCTGCCAGAAGGTGATCTTCTCGGAGCCCGAGTTCGTCTCGCCGACCGCCCTGATGGTCCGCGCGGGCAACCCCGAGGGGCTGAGCGACCTGGTGTCCTGCGCCCGCGGGAAGGTCACCGTCGGCGTGCTGAGCGCGGCGGTCGAGGCGGACTACGCGGATGCCGCAGGGGTGCCGCTGACCTCGGTGAAGTCCCTGGCCAAGCAGCAGGACGGGGTGGACGCGCTGCTCGCCGGCCGGATCGACGCCTTCGCACTGACCGGGATCTCGCTGCGCTGGCTGGCCCGCACCAACAAGGGCGCCGCGGTGGAGGTGCTCGACCCCTTCCTGCCGGTGGTCGGCGGCCGCAAGCAGTACAGCCCGGGCGGCGCGGTGTTCCGGCAGGACGCGACGGGCCTGCGCGACGCGTTCAACAAGGAACTCAAGAAGATCACCACCGACCCCGGCCGCTACACGTCCCTCATCGGGAAGTACGGCTTCACCAAGGCGGAGGTCCCGCCGGCGACGCTGCGCACGGCGCAGCTGTGCGCGGCGTGAGGCGGCGCCTTGTCCTCGTACTCCATCGGCGCCGGCGACCTCGCCGGTGAATCCATGTCCGGCTTCACGGAGTTCACGCACTCGCTGCCCGGTGTGGGCGCGGGTCTGTGGGTCACCGTGCAGGCCACCGTCCTCGGCGCGGCGCTCGCGCTGCTGATCGCCTTCGTCCTCGGCTTCATGGCGCGCTCACGGCGGATGCCCGTGCGCGGGACCTCCCGGGTGGTCGTGGAGTTCTTCCGCGGCACCTCGCTGTACGTCCAGCTGTTCTGGCTGTTCTTCGCGCTGCCGATCCTCGGCTTCAAGCTCGTGCCGCTCGCCTGCGCCGTGGTCGCCTTCGGGCTCAACTACGGGGCGTACGGCTCGGAGGTCGTCCGGGGCGCCCTGGACGCCGTGCCCCGCGGGCAGCGGGAGGCGGCCGTCGCGCTGAGCATGACGCCGTGGCAGCGGATGCGCCTGGTCGTCCTGCCGCAGGCCTGGCCGCAGATGATCCCGCCGTTCAACAACCTGCTGATCCAGCTGCTGAAGTGCACCCCGCTGATGTCGCTGATCACCATTTCGGACGTCACCTTCCAGATGGACCAGCTCCGTTCGACGACGGGCGACACCGCGACGGCATACCTGCTGCTCCTGGCGATCTACTTCGTCCTCGCGTACGCGCTGACACTGGCCATGAACGGCCTGGAGGCCGTGGCCAAGGCGCGGCTCGGACAGCCGGCGGGAGGTCGGGCCTGATGTGGGACTGGGAGACGGCCCGCGAGGGCCTGCCGCTGATCCTGCACGGTTTCGGGATCACCCTGCTGGCCACGCTGCTCGGTTCGCTGCTCGCCGTCACGCTGGGCCTGGGCATCGCGGTGCTGCGGCGCACGCCCAGCCGCTGGGTGACGCTGCCGCTGCGGGCGGCCGTGGAGTTCGTGCGCTCCACTCCGGTGATGATCCAGCTCTTCGCGGTGTGGGTGCTGGTCCCGGGACTGGACCCGCTGGTGATCGGCATCACCGTGCTGGGCGTGCACTACGCGACGTACACCTCGGAGGTGTACCGGGCGGGCATCGAGGCGGTGCCGAGGGGGCAGTGGGAGGCTGCGGTCGCGCTGTCGCTGCCGCGGGCGCGCACCTGGTGCGCCGTGGTGCTGCCGCAGGCGGTGCGGAAGATCGTGCCGGCCCTCGGCAACTACGTGATCTCGATGTTCAAGGAGACACCGTTCCTGTCGGTCATCACCGTCGACGAGATGGTGCACGAGGCGAACCGTTTCGGCAGTGACCACTTCGCCTACCTGGAGGCGTTCACCATCGCCGCCGTGATCTTCCTGGTCGCGAGCTGCCCCACCTCGGTCCTCATGCGGAAGCTGGAGAAGCGCCTTGCTCACTGACGAGTCCCCCACCCCCGCCAAGTCCGGCCCGGCGGCGCCCGCCGTCCGCTTCGACCAGGTGGTCAAGCGGTACGGGGACAACACCGTGCTGGACCACCTCGACCTGGAGGTCCGGCGCGGTGAGCGCGTCACCCTGATCGGCCCGAGCGGTTCGGGCAAGACGACCATCCTGCGGCTGCTGATGACCCTGGAGCGGCCCACCGAGGGCGTCATCCACGTGGACGGCGAGCCCTTCTCGCACATGCCGGGCCGCGGCGGCCGGCTCGTGCCGGCCGACGAGAGGCACCTGCGCGGCACGCGCCGCCGGATCGGCATGGTGTTCCAGCACTTCAACCTCTTCCCGAACATGAAGGTGCTGGACAACGTCACCGAGGCCCCGGTGCACGTCCTCGGCCTGGACCGCGACGAGGCCGCCGAGCGCGCCCGCGGGCTGCTGGAGCTGGTGGGCCTGGCCGACAAGCAGGACGCCCACCCCACCCGGCTCTCCGGCGGCCAGCAGCAGCGGGTGGCCATCGCCCGCGCGCTGGCGATGCGGCCCGACATCCTGCTGCTGGACGAGGTGACCTCGGCGCTCGACCCCGAACTGGTGGCCGGGGTGCTGGACGTGCTCAGGGACGTCGCCCGCAGCACGGACATCACCCTGCTCTGCGTCACCCACGAGATGGGGTTCGCCCGGGACGTCTCGGACCGCGTACTGATGTTCGACGGCGGACGGGTCGTCGAGTCGGGTCCGCCGGAGCGCATTTTCGGCTCCCCGGAGCACCACAGGACCCGGGAATTCCTCGGTGCGGTGCTCTGAGGAAAAGTGGGCCGTGCCGTTGGCATATGCCAGAGTGGCCCGTTCCTGCGTATACGCCTGCGGCCGCCCACATAAAGCTTCAACGGGCTCTACTGCAAACCGCATTGAGGCTATCGTGGAATCCGGCCCAGCTGCCGGGCTGCTGTCGTGCCCGGCAGCCGTGACCAGTAGCTACAGCAAGGACGCAAACGGTCACACCTGTAGGGGGACACCGTGGCGCTTGAGCACCGACAGGTCGCGCCGGTCTACGCGGTCCAGCACGCGCTGCGCGTGCTGGAGACCGTGGACAAGCACAGGAACGGCGTCACCGCCGAGCAGCTCGCCCGTGAGATCGGAGTGCCCATCGGCTATCTCGGTCAACTCCTCGCCATGCTCAACCGCGAGCGCTACCTCAACGCCCTGCCCGGCGGCGGCTACGCCGTCGGCGAGTCGCTGGTCCTGCTCGGCAGCGCCAGTCGCGACCTGGCACTCGGCGAGAAGATCAAGAAGATCCTGACGGCGCTGCGCGACGAGGTCGGCGCCGCCGTCTACTTCAGCCGTTACGACGACGGCGAGGTCAAGATCGTCGACTTCGCGGACGGCCCGGAAGCACCCAAGGTCAACGAGTGGGTGGACTTCCGCTTCGCCGCCCACGCCAGCGCGGTCGGCAAGTGCCTGCTCACCCAGCTCGACCACAACGGGCGCCGCGACCACCTGTCCCGGCACAAGACGGTACGGCTCACGTCCAAGACCACGATCAGCGAGAAGGTGCTGCTGACCAAGCTGGAGAGCCAGCCGGCCAGCGTCCCCACCCTGGACCTGCAGGAGTACGCGATCGGCACGGTCTGCGCCGCCATCCCGATCACCGTCGGCAGGACGGTCGGCTGCCTCGCCCTCTCCCTCCCCGTCACCCAGGCCCACCGCCTCAAGGGCGCGGCCGACACACTCAACGAACGCGCGGCGCCGGTGCTGCTGTCACTGGCCATCTGAGGCCCGAGGCCGTCCGGCGCACGACGCACGACGCCCACCGGAAGACGACGAAGGGCGCCCCTCCCGAAGGAGGGGCGCCCTCTCGCTGTGCGCCGCCAGGGACTCGAACCCCGAACCCGCTGATTAAGAGTCAGCTGCTCTGCCAGTTGAGCTAGCGGCGCGTGCAGGACAATCATACGGGGTCGGAGGGGGTGCTCATGACCGCTCCCTCCGACCCCGTACCGGACCGGATCAGCTCAGGCCGAACGCCCGGACGACCTCCTGCTCCACCGTGCCGCCCCGGCCGTCGGAGGCCGTGGCCCGCAGGGACACGAACCCGCCCGGGGTGCGGGGAGTTCGCAGCTCGGCCGACCAGTGGCCGGTGCCGCCGGCGGCACGCCGCAGGGGCACGGGCCGCCAGGTCCTCCCGTCGTCGTACGACACGGACAGCGTCGCGGACGTGGCCCGCGTCACGTCGTCGAGCCACTCCTGGGTGGCGGCGGACAGGCCGAGCGGCACCTTGGCGCCGGCCGGCACGTCGCCGGCGAGGTCCGTGCTGACGTCGTAGTCCAGCTGGAGCAGCTCGATGTCCTGCTGCCAGACGCCGTCCGGGACCGCGCCGGAGCGGAAGCCCCACTCCGTACGGCTGCGCACCGAGGTGCGCCAGCGGTCGGCGTCGCGCGAGGCGTCCAGGACGAGGCGGTACGGCAGGGTCTGCGCCGGGACCGGGTCGAAGAGGTACAGCGCCCGGCCGGCGGACTTCCGCAGCAGCGTGCCGCCCTGGTAGAGCGCGATGGTGCCGGTGTCGTACTCGTCGTTGGGCATGGAGCCGGAGTGTCCGGCGCCCGAGTCCGTCCACGGCGTGATGTTGAACTGCAGGCCACCGGCGGCGTCACGGCTGGGGCCCCAGAAGCCCTGGCCGAGGCGCGGACGCTGGACGGGGGCGAACCACTCGGTGCGGTAGTGACGGCCGGCCGTCACGCGGTCGTTGCCGCTGCGCATCTCCTGCAGGGTCTCGTCCTGCGGGCCGAGGACGGAGTGGTCCTCGTACCAGAAGGCCGCGCCGCGCAGCGGGGTCAGCCACTCGGTGCGCAGTGAGGGGTAGCTCTCACGCTCGCCGAAGCCGAAGCCGGAGCCGTAGGCGGGGATGTTGTAGCGGAAGCCGCCGCCCGGGGCCTTCGTCCGGCCGTAGTAGGTGGCGTCGACCCGGGCGAGGTCGCGGTCCGGGTCCGGGGCGTAGGCCAGGGAGCGGTCCGGGATGGCGCCGTCGTGCTGGGAGACCAGGTCGTACAGGAAGCGGCCGTGGGCGCGCTGGGTGACGGTGACCCTCTTGCGCAGGACGCGCTCGCGGTCGCCGCGCATGGCGGAGACGACGGGCAGCCCGGCGCCCTCGCCGTAGTACTCGCTGAGCCTGCCGTCGCCGTCGTTGACGACGATCAGCAGGGCGGCACCGGCGGCCACCGCCGCGGCCGCGCGGTCGGCCGGGGCGACGGCGTCGGAGCGGTCCACCACGACGGCCTTGCCCTTCGCGCCCAGACCGGCGTAGTCGGCGGCCGCGCCGTGGCCCGCGTACACCGTGGCGAGCTCGCTTCTCCCCTCCCGCAGGGTGCTGCCGGCCTGGACGACGAGGTCGTCCACGGAGTCGACGGCGACCTGCTTCTCGGCCAGCCGCCAGCGGGTGGAGAAGCTCATGGAGGCGCCGGTGACCTTGCCGGTCGGCTGGGCCCACAGCGTGTCGTACTTCAGGGGCACCTGGTAGCCGCTGCGGACGACCCCGCCGGTGGCGGAGACCACCGCGAAGTCCATCTGCCGCTGCGTGTCCGCCGTGTCCTTGGGCACGGACGCGCTGATCCTCCGCGCCCTGCTCGCATCGAGCGAGACGGTGGCCGGCCTGTCGAGCACCGTACGCGGCGCGGACAGGAAGGCCAGGCCCAGCGAGTCCGGCTCGTCGCCGGGGACGTCCATGTAGGTGTACGCGGTGTACGTGCCCGGGGGCAGGCGCAGGGTGCGCCGGCCGTCGACGGCGTACTGGTACTGGTAGAAGTCGTTCTCGACGCCCAGGTACACCGTGCCGGAGGCGGGCTTGCCGTCCCGGTCCTTCAGCTCGACCGTGTAGTCGTAGAGTTCCTGCTCCTTGACCAGGGCGAAACCGGTGTGCGCCACGAGGGTCCCGGTGGCCCGGTCGGTGGCCAGGACCTGGCCGGAGAAGGTCGTGGCGGGCTCCA
This sequence comes from Streptomyces sp. PA03-6a, assembly GCF_033792765.1. NCBI lineage: Bacteria > Bacillati > Actinomycetota > Actinomycetes > Kitasatosporales > Streptomycetaceae > Streptomyces > Streptomyces sp. PA03-6a. The sequence goes on from NZ_JARAVK010000142.1 coordinate 21,996, forward strand.
CCGCGGACGGGTCGAGGCGCAGCGTGACGTCGGCGGTACCCCCGGCGGGAACGGTGACGGACGGCGACGAGAGCGTGTAGGCGGCCGCGTCGGCGTCGGTCGCCAGGTCGAGGGTGACGCCCTCCGTGCCGGTGTTGCGGTAGGTGACGGTGCGGGTGGCGACCGGGTCGTCGGCGCCGTGCGGCCAGTCGTAGAAGGCGGTCGCGACGGAACCGGTGGCCTGGACCGTGCCGTCGACGGCCTTCAGCACGTCCACCCGGCCGGTGCCCTGCTGGTAGGGGGTGTAGCCGGTGAGCGGCGTGGACGAGCTCATCAGCGCGTCCTTCAGCTGCCGCCCGGACCAGTCGGGGTGGCGCTGCTTGAGGACGGCCGCCGCCCCGGCGACGTGCGGGGTGGCCATGGAGGTCCCGGACATCGTCTGGTAGCCGCCGCCGGGCTTGGCGGCGGTGATGTCGGAACCGGGCGCGGAGATGTCCGGCTTGAGGCCGTAACTGCCGGTCAGCGGGCCCATGCTGGAGAAGTCCGAGCGCTCGTCGGACTTGGTGACGGAGGCGACCGTCAGGGCGGACGCGGCCGAGCCGGGCGCCCCGATGGTGAACTCCCCGTAGGAGTTGCCCGCCGCGACGACGAAGAGCGGCCCGCCGTCGGCGGACAGCGTGTCGACTGCCCGGGCCATGGGGCTGGTCCCGTCGTCCGGCACCTGGGAGCCGAGGCTCATGCTCACCACGTCGGCGCCCTGGGCCTTCGCCCACTCCATGCCCGCGATGATCCAGGAGTCCTCGCCGTAGCCCTCGTCGGAGAGCACCTTGCCCACCAGCAGTTCGGCGCCGGGCGCGACGCCCCGGTAGGTCGAGCCGTCGCCCGCGACCGTGGACGCGACGTGCGTGCCGTGGCCGTTGCCGTCGGCGACCGCCTGGTCCGGTACGAAGCTCCGCTCGGCGGCTATCCGCCCCTTGAGGTCCGGGTGGGTGTCGTCCACGCCGGTGTCGAGCACGGCGACCTTCCGCCCGGTGCCGTCGTAGCCCTCCGCCCACGCCTGCGGGGCGTTGATCTGCGGCACGGACTCGGCGAGGTCGGCCTCCACCCGGCCGTCCAGCCACAGCTTCTCGACGCCCCCGTCCAGCGACCGGGCCCGGGGCGCGGTGCCGGCCACGTCCTTCCAGAAGGTGCGGGCGGTGGCCTTGGCGGCCCGCAGCGCGGCACCGTCGATGCTGGGCAGCCGGCGCTCGACCGTGCTGCCCGCGGGTGCCGTCACGCCGCCCCGGTAGGTGGCGATCAGCGGGACCCCGCCGGTGCGGGTGTCGTCGTACCCCATCGCCACCAGCGCGGTCACGTCGAACAGCCGGCGGTCGAGCCGGCCCGCGGTCAGCAGGGCCTCGGCCTCGTCGGGGACCACCGAGAGGCGGCCGCCGCTCTGCTGGATCTTCACGCCCCCGGTCGCGCCCTCGGGGCGGTCCACGGTGACGGTGTCCTGCGCGGTACCGGGCCGGTCGGTGAAGTGCACGACGTCACCGGTGACGAGGGTGATGTCGTGGGCGGTGGCGCGCGGCACGGACGCGGCCGGGTCCTTGACCGGGGCCGCCGCGGCGGTCGTGGCGGGCAGCACGAGGGTGCCGCCGACCAGCGCGCACGCGGTGGCGGTCGCGGTCAGCAGGGCATGACGGGCAGCCCGAACGGGTCGTGCGTCTCGGGCACTTGGGGGGTGGGCGAATGTCATGCACAGGAGGTCTACCGGTGCCGCAACCGCTTGCGCACCGCTTCCGTGCGGCGTGAATCCGCCGTGGCGGATACCCGCCTCCTCCTGCACGCGGGCATGCTGAGGGGCCCGGCAAGAGGGGGGAGGTATGCCGGGCCCATCAGCGTGGGGGGCTGTCGCCTATACACATCTGCCGCGGCCGACGATAAGGCGCGAGAAAGTCTTGGAGCGGGCGCAGATCTCGAAAGAAAAAAAAAAAAAAAAGAGGAAAAAAAAAAAAAAAAAAAAAGGAAAAGAAAAAAGGAAAGAGAAAGGGAGAGAAGGAAAGAAAGGGAAAGAAGAAGGGGAAGAAGGAGAAGAGGAGGGGGAAAGGGAAGGAAGAGAAAGGGAAAAAAAAGAGAAGAAATAAAAGAGAAG
>NZ_JARAVK010000143.1:0-23988 GCF_033792765.1 Streptomyces sp. PA03-6a
GGCTGGGTCGGCGCCTGGGCGTACGGCCCCAACCCGTACGCCCAGGCGCCGACCCAGCCCCTCCCCGGGTACGGCTACCAGCCGTACCCGCAGTACCCGCAGCCGCCGAAGCGCGGCAACGGCAAGGTGGCCGGGATCGTGGCGGCGGCGATCGCGGCCGTCCTGGTCGTCGGCGCGGGGGTCTTCCTGGCCGCGGGCGGCGGCGAGGACGGGCCCGCGGACACCCCGGCGAAGGGCGGCGGCAGCAGCCGCCCGGCCGGCGACGGCCCGCTGAAGGCCCGCGCGTTGTGGGACAAGAAGGCGGTGCGCCCGCCCAAGTCCGAGATCACCGCCCCGGTCGCGGAAGCCTGGTTCACCGGCAACGCCGTCGTGAAGACGATGCCGGACGCGCTGCGTTCCTTCGACCTCGACAGCGGCAAGGAGAACTGGTCGATACCGCTGGAGGGGGAGTCCTGCCCGGGCCCGGAGTCGGCGGCCGGTGACCGCCTGGTGCTGCAGTACGGCACGGACTGCGACAGCGTGATCGCCGTCGACATCGCCCACGGCAAGAAGCTGTGGGCGAAGAAGCTGCCCGACCCGGACGGCCGGACCTCGCACAGTTACTCGCAGATCGCGCTCACGGGCGACACGGCGGCGGTCTCCTGGATCGGCGGTTCGGTCGCGTACAAGATCAGCACCGGGGCCGTGCTGTGGACGCCCAAGGCCGGTTCGGAGTGCACCGACAAGGGCTACCACGGCGGCACCGCGCTGGTCGCGGTCGTCGAGTGCGGCGGCTTCGGCGGTGACGAGTACGTGCAGGGCCTGGGCGCCGGCGGCGCCAAGAAGTGGTCCTGGCAGGTGCCGAGCGGCAGTGAGGTGTACAGCGTCATCTCCACGGACCCGGTGGTCGTGGGGCTGTCGGCGGGCAGCCTGTCGATGACCGACATCGTGTACCTGGACGGCGGCAAGATGAAGAGCCGCATCTCGCTGGGCGCGGGCGGCGCGGACGCCACGTACCGGATCCACTGCGAGGACAACCGGTGCACCAACGTCGCCGTCGACGGCACGACCATCTACCTGCCCACCAAGACCCATTCGGGCAGCGGCACCTCCTACTCGCAGACGAACGAGATCGCCGCGCTCGACCTCACCACCGGCAAGCCGAAGTGGCTCGCCAAGCCCGACCAGGAGCGCGAGCTCAAGATCGTCGGCGTCAGCGGCGGCAAGGTCGTCGCGTACCAGAAGAACACCTACGACAAGCCGGGCCGCCTGCTGCGGCTCGATCCCGCGACCCGCGGGTTCACCGTCTTCATGGAACTGCCGGAGAGCGGCAAGGACCTGGAGAACGACTTCCTGGACAGCGGTTCGGGCTGGTGGCTGTACCAGGACCACTTCTTCCTGACCTCCGACCACATCTCCGCCTCCGCCAACCTGACGGACCGGTCCATCGCCGCCTTCGGCTGACCGGGCCGCGGGGAGAGCGACGGCGCGCGGGCCCGCAAACAAGCACACCCGGTCGCAAGTCGGCCATGTTTGGAGATAATGCGGATTTAGGGAGGCTTCTGCCGAGTAGGGGGCGCAAAGCGTCGAACAAGCGTGTACCTTCCCGGGCATGGCCCGGGGCCGCCGCGGGGGCACAGGCGGTATGCCGGAGGGGCTTCGCCGCGGCATGTGAAGGGGGACCGGCTTGGACTCGGTGGGCAGGCCCGCACCAGTCCATGGGGGGATGAGGGGGACGCCCATGGGCGTACGGCTCGTCGTCGTCGACGACCATCGTCTGCTGGCCGAGGCGCTCGCCTCGGCGCTGAAGCTGCGCGGGCACCGGGTGCTCGCGGCGGCCGCGCCCGCGTCGGGCGCGGCGGATCTCGTACTGAGCCGGTCGCCCGAGGTGTGTCTGATCGGGACGGCGGCGCCGGCCGAGCCGGGCGCCTTCGACGCGGTCGTGCGCATCAAGCGGGAGCGGCCGGGGGTCGCGGTGCTGGTCCTGGGGCCGGTGCCCAACCCGCGCGGGATAGCCGCCGCGTTCGCAGCCGGCGCCTCCGGCTACGTACGGCACGACGAGCGGATCGAGGGCGTCGAGCGGGCGATGGCCAAGGCGCGTGCCGGCGAGGTGGCCGTTGCGCCCGCGCTGCTGCAGGGCGCGTTCGCCGAGTTGCTCAACCCGGTGGCCGAGCCGGACGACGAGGGCACCAGACTGCTGCAGATGCTCACCCCGCGCGAGGTCGAGGTGCTGCTGCGGGTCGCGGAGGGTGAGGACACCCGGCTGATCGCGGCGGGCATGCGGATCGCGCCGAGCACCGCCCGTACGCACGTCCAGCGGGTGCTGATGAAGCTGGGGGTGGGCTCCCGGCTGGAGGCCGCCGCCCTGGCGGCCCGCACGGGGCTGCTGGACCGGGTCAGTCACCATCTCCCGGGCGGTGCGATCCCGGCTCAGGCGTCTCCTGCGCAGCGGGCGGCGGAGGAGGGGGACTGAGCTTCATCCACAGGAGGAAGAGCAGTCCCAGCACCAGCATGCCGATCCCGGTCCAGAGGTTGATGTTGATGCCCTGGGCCTTGGCGATGTCCGCGTCGGACGCGGTGATCCCGGCGATGGTCACGATCACCCCGTAGACCACGAAGAGGCCGCCGATCACACGGCGCACGTCGAACAGGCGTGCCGCCGAGGCCGACTTCTGCTCCAGGTCCTCGATGCGGTGCTGGAAATCCGGCTCGTTGCCGTACTCGCTCACGACGCGTCACCTCACAGGGAGAAGGGGATGTAGCACAGCACGGCCAGGAGGACGGCGCCCCAGCCGAGCAGTGCGGGCCTGCGGTACCAGGCGTCGTCGCCCTGGGCGGGCGGCTCGGCCATGCCGGGGGAGGTGGTCCCGTAGACGAGTCCGGCCAGTGATTCGACGGGCTTGGGCTTGGTGAACCACGAGACGAGGACCATCACCACACCGCCGACGACGAAGGCGGCGATGGCGGAGACGAAGTTGGCGCCCTGGTCGCTGGGGATCGAGATCAGTCCGCCCTTGTAGAACCCGAAGTAGTTGATCATCGCGGCGACCGTGCCGCTCAGCAGCCCCCAGAAGCCGGCCGCGGCGGTGGAGCGCTTCCAGAACATGCCGAGGATGAAGACGCAGAACAGCGGCACGTTGAAGAACGAGAACAGCGTCTGCAGGTAGTTCATGATGTTGCTGAAGGACGAGGCGATGAAGGCCGTGCCCATGCCGATCAGCACGCCGATCGCGGTCACCACGCGGCCGGTGGTGACGTAGTACAGGTCGGGCCGGTCACGCCGTACGTAGGCACCCCAGATGTCGTACGTGAAGACGGTGTTGAAGGACGAGACGTTGGCCGCCATGCCGGCCATGAAGGCGGCGAGCAGCCCGGTGATCGCGATGCCGAGGACGCCGTTGGGCAGCAGGTCGCGCATGAGCACCGGGATCGCGTCGTTGTACTGGAGCCCGCTGCCGGGCTTGCCGATGCCCGGCTCCATGACGAGCGCGATCAGCCCCGGCAGGACCACGATCAGCGGGATGAAGATCTTGGGGTACGCGGCGATGAGCGGGGTGCGCTGGGCGGCCGAGAGGTTCTTCGCGGACAGGGCGCGCTGCACCTCGGCGAAGTTGGTCGTCCAGTAGCCGAAGCTGAGGACGAAACCGAGGCCCAGCACGATGGTCAGCCAGTTCGCCCCCAGCGGGTTCGGCGAGCCGATGCCCGTGCCGTCCCAGGCGGTGAGGAACGCGGCGCCGTGCGAGTCGGTGAGCGAGTCCGTCAGCCCGGACCAGCCGCCGACCCGCTTCAGGCCGACGACGGTGAGCGGGATCAGCGCCGCGAGGATCACGAAGAACTGCAGCACCTCGTTGTAGATGGCCGAGGACAGGCCGCCGAGGGTGATGTAGAAGAGCACGAAGAAGCCGGAGACGACGATCGCCACCCACTGCGGCCAGCCGATCAGCGCCTCCAGCACGATCGCCATCGCGTAGAGGTTGACGCCCGCGATCAGCAGAGCGGACACCGCGAAGATGATCGAGCTGAGCAGGTGCGAGGCCGGTCCGAAGCGGTGCAGCAGGAACTCCGGCACGGAGCGGACCTTGGAGCCGTAGTAGAACGGCATCATCACCAGGCCGAGGAAGACCATGGCCGGAATGGCGCCGATCCAGTACCAGTGCACCGTGTACGCCCCGTACTGTGCGCCGTTGGCGGCCATCCCCAGGATCTCGGTGGCGCCCAGGTTGGCGGCGATGAACGCCAGACCCGTGACCCAGGCGGGCAGTGACCGGCCGGACAGGAAGAAGTCGAGGCTGGTCCGGACGGCGCGGCGGGCGGCGAAGCCGATGCCGAGGACGACGACGAAGTAGATCGCGAGGATCGAGTAGTCGAGCGCGTTCGTGGGGAGCCGTAGCCCTTCTGCCAGGTTCTGCATGGTGTGATCACTCCCCGCAACGGGGTCTCCGTTGACGTTGCTGTTGCGTTGTGGTTCATTGTGTTTGGTTCTGTTTGTTGGCGTGGTGTGAGGAGCCCGCAGGGTGAAGAAGACATCGACCCGGCTCGCCGACGGGCGCGAGCTGATCTACTACGACCTGCGCGACGACGAGCCCCGCGACGCCGTCGACCGCCGCCCGCTGGACCCGGTGACCAGCGCCTCGGAGATCCGTCAGGACCCGCTGCTCGGTGACTTCGTCGCCATCGCCTCCCACCGTCAGGCCCGCACCTACCACCCGCCCGCGGACGAGTGCCCGCTGTGCCCTTCCCGGGACGGCCGGTTGAGCGAGATCCCGGAAGACCACTACGACGTGGCCGTCTTCGAGAACCGCTTTCCCTCGCTCACCGGAAAACATGGCCGTTGCGAGGTCGTCTGCTTCACCGACCGGCACGACAGGTCCTTCGCCGACCTCACCCCCGAGCAGGCGCGGCTGGTCCTCGACGCCTGGACCGACCGCACGGCCGAACTCTCCCGGCTGCCCGGCGTCGAGCAGGTCTACTGCTTCGAGAACCGCGGTGAGGAGATCGGCGTCACCCTCGGCCACCCGCACGGCCAGATCTACGGCTACCCGCACGCCACCCCGCGCACCGAGCTGATGCTGCGTTCGCTGGAGCGGCACCGCGAGGCCACCGGCGGCCGCAACCTCTTCGACGACCTCGTGGCGCGCGAGCGCGAGGACGGCAGCCGTGTCGTCCTGGAGGGCGAGCACTGGACGGCGTTCGTGCCGTACTCCGCGCACTGGCCGTACGAGGTGCACCTCTACCCCCGCCGCAGGGTGCCGGACCTCACGGCCCTGGACGAGGCGGCCCGCGCCGAGTTCCCCGGGCTCTACCTGGAACTGCTGCGCCGCTTCGACCGGCTGTTCGGCCCTGAGGGGGCACCGCCCACCCCGTACATCTCCGGCTGGCACCAGGCGCCGTTCAGCAGCGCCCAGCGCGAGGAGTTCGCGCTCCACCTGGAGCTGTTCACGATCCGCCGCACCGAGGGGAAGCTCAAGTACCTCGCGGGCTCCGAGTCCGGCATGAGCGTCTTCATCAACGACGTGCCGCCGGAGACCGCCGCGAGCCGCCTGAGGGAGGTCGCCTCCCCGTGAGCGGCGCACCCGTGATCGTCACCCCGCCCCCTACCGGCGAGTGTTCATCCGGCGCCGCTACCGTGGCCCCGAGTCGAACCCGAGAAAGGCTGTGACCCTGTGAGCGACCCGAGCACCAAGAAGGTTCTGGTCACCGGAGGCGCCGGTTACGTCGGCAGCGTCGTGGCGGCCCATCTGCTGGAGGCGGGCCACCGGGTCACCGTCCTGGACGACCTGTCCACCGGCTTCCGGGACGGCGTCCCCGAGGGCGCCGACTTCGTCGAGGGGCGGGTCCAGGACGCGGCGAAGGTGCTCGACGCCACCTACGACGCCGTGCTGCACTTCGCCGCCAGCTCCCAGGTCGGCGAGTCCGTCGTCCACCCCGAGAAGTACTGGCGCAACAACGTCGTGGGCACGCTCGACCTGCTCACGGCGATGCGTGACGCCGGGGTCCGGCGGCTGGTCTTCTCCTCCACCGCCGCCACCTACGGCGAGCCGAAGTCCGTCCCGATCACCGAGGACGACCCGACGCTGCCGACCAGCCCGTACGGCGCGTCCAAGCTCGCCGTCGACCACATGATCACCAGCGAGGCCGTCGCCCACGGCCTGGCGGCGGTCTCCCTGCGCTACTTCAACGTCGCGGGCGCCTACGGGGCGTTCGGCGAGCGCCACGACCCCGAGTCGCACCTCATCCCGCTCGTGCTGCAGGTCGCCCAGGGACGCCGGGAGGCGATCTCGGTCTTCGGCGACGACTACCCCACCCCCGACGGCACCTGCGTCCGCGACTACATCCACGTCGCCGACCTGGCCGAGGCGCATCTGCTCGCCGTCGACGCGCCCGCCTCCGGCGAACACCTGATCTGCAACCTCGGCAACGGCAACGGCTTCTCCGTACGCGAGGTCATCGAGACCGTCCGCCAGGTCACCGGTCACCCCGTCCCCGAGGTCGTCGCCCCGCGCCGCGGCGGCGACCCGGCCGTCCTGGTGGCCTCCGCCGAGCGGGCCAAGGAGCGCCTGGGCTGGCGTCCCTCGCGCACCGACCTCGCCGAGATCGTCCGCGACGCCTGGACCTTCGTGCAGGACCTGCGGGACCGGGAGGGCGCCAAGTGAGCGAGGACGGCTTCCGCGCCACGTACGGCACCGGCCCCGAAGGGGTCTGGGCCGCCCCCGGCCGGGTGAACCTGATCGGCGAGCACACCGACTACAACGACGGCTTCGTGATGCCGTTCGCGCTGCCGCACACCACCGTCGCCGCGGTCGCCCGCCGCGCCGACGGCCGGCTGCGGCTGCACAGCGGCTCGCCGGACGTCCCCGCCGGCGTCGTCGAACTGCACGTCGACGAACTCGCACCCGACGGCGGTGCCGGCTGGGCCGACTACCCCGCGGGCGTCATCTGGGCGCTGCGCGACGCCGGGCACGAGATCACCGGCGCCGACATCCACTTCGAGAGCACCGTCCCCACCGGCGCCGGCCTGTCCTCCTCGGCGGCCCTCGAGGTCGTCACCGCCGTCGCCCTGAACGACCTCTACGGCCTGGGCCTGGAGCGGTGGCGGATCGCCCGGCTCTGCCAGCGCGCGGAGAACGTCTACGTGGGCGCCCCCACCGGGATCATGGACCAGACCGCCTCGGCGTGCTGCACCGAGGGGCACGCCCTGTGGCTCGACACCCGCGACCTGTCGCAGCGCCAGATCCCCTTCGACCTGGCCTCCCAGGGCCTGCGGCTGCTCGTCGTCGACACCCGGGTCACCCACGCCCACAGCGAGGGCGAGTACGGCAAGCGGCGGGCGGGCTGCGAGGAGGCGGCGGCGCTGCTCGGCGTGGACGCGCTGCGGGACATCCCGTACGAGGGGCTCGACGAGGCCCTCGCCCGCGTCGAGGACCCCGAGCTGCGGCCGCTGGTACGGCACGTGGTCACCGAGGACCGCCGGGTCGAGCGGGTCGTCGAACTGCTGGAGACGGGCGACGCCCGTGCCATCGGGCCGGTGCTGACCGAGGGCCACGCCTCGCTGCGCGACGACTTCAAGGTCTCCTGCCCGGAACTCGACCTGGTGGTGTCGGCCGGTGTGGAGGCGGGTGCCCTCGGCGCGCGCATGACCGGCGGCGGCTTCGGCGGTTCGGCGATCGTGCTGGTGGAGGAGTCCGCCGCGGAGAAGACCGCCGAGGCGATCGCCGGTGCCTTCGCCACGGCAGGCCACCGCGAGCCGCGCATCTTCACCGCGGTGCCGTCCGCGGGGGCCCGCCGGCTGGTCTGACCCGCTGCGGAGACAGGGAGCCGGCCCCGGCACCGGGGCCGGCTCCCTGCCGTGGGACGCCTGCACGGCAGGAAGTCCGTCCCGCCCGGCGGGTGGTCGGACACCGCGGGGACGACGACAGGGAGTCCACGGCCCGCGCCCCGACCGGCGCTGCCGCGGTCCGGCACGCCTTTCTCCGTCCACCGCTGTGGAAAACCGCACCGTGGGCCACAGTCCGGCACGTCCCGGGGGAACTCCGTCCCGCAAGTTTTTCCATTCGGGCGCCTTTGTCTGCTCCTGCCCCTACGCTTTTTGGCAGCGCCGGTGGGGGCCGGCGGCATCAGGGGGCGAGACACAAGGGTTCGGTACCTGGTTGGGGACGGCTGCTAGCCCGGCGGCGTGCGGCGTCCGCTCCAGGTGCCGGGCCTCCGTGCACATCGACCTCGTCCGTGGGGGGAAGTGCCGAATGCCGGGAGTGGGGCCCGTGGGACGAATCCGCGTTCTCGTCGTCGACGACCACCGCATCTTCGCCGAATCGCTCGCGGCCGCCCTCGCGGCCGAGCCCGATGTCGACGTCTCGGCCGCCGGGAGCGGGGCGGCTGCCCAGCGCTGCCTGGAACGCGCGGCCTCCGACGGCCGCCGCTACGACGTGCTCCTGGTCGACGCCGACCTGGGGACGACGTCCGCCGTGGGGGTCCGGGTGATGGGCGCGCCCAGGGCCGCCCCGCTCGGCGCGGCCGACGGCGGCGCCCAGGCCGGACTCGACGGCATCGCCCTGGTGGAACGCGTACGGTCCGAACACCCCGCCACCCGGACGGTCGTGCTCGCCGAGCGGGACGATGCGCGCCGCGCCGCCCGGGCCCTGCAGGCCGGCGCCTGCGGCTGGGTCGCCAAGGACTGCTCGCTGTCCCGGCTGCTGGCCGTGATGCGCGGCGTGCTGCGGGACGAGACGCATCTGCCGCCCGCCCTGCTCACCGGCGTCCTGCGGGAGTTGACCGCCGCGCGCCGGCACCGGACGGAGAGCGAGCGGCTGGTGGAGTCGCTCACCCCGCGCGAGCAGGAGGTGCTGCGCTGCATGGTGGCCGGCCTGGGCCGCAAGGCGGTCGCCGAGCGGCTGTACCTGTCGCCGCACACCGTCCGCACCCACATGCAGAACGTGCTGGGCAAGCTGGGCGTGCATTCGACGCTGGCCGCCGTGGCGCTGGCCCGGCGGGCCGGGGTGCCACCGGCCGACGGAGAGGGCGGCCGGGTGGGTTCCGCGGCCCCGGTCCAGCACGTCTGACGGCATGGAGCGCGGCGGATCGCCCTCCCCGTGACCGGGGAGAGCGACCCGCCGGGTCACCGCGGATACCCGCGGTCATTCACCGCCGACGCCGGTGGCCGGCGCCGGGCGGTCACCGCTGACGCCGGTGGTCGGCGCCGAGCGGCTGGTGTCACGGTCGTTGGCACGGTCGCGGTGACCGTTCTCCTGACCGCGGTCATTGAGGCCGTCGAACGGGTCGCGGCCGTTGTTGTCGCCACGGTGGTTGTCACCCGCGTCGTCGAAGGGGTCGCGGTTGTTGTCGCCGCGGTTGTCGCCCCGGCCGTTGCCGCCGCGGCCGTTGTCCCCGCCGTTGCCGCCGCCGTTGCCGCCGCGGCCGTTGTCCCCATGGTTGCCGCCGCGGCCGTTGTCACCGCGGTTGCCGCCCCGGCCGTTGTCGCGGCAGTTGAAGCCACCGTTGAAGCCGGGGACGCCCACGAAGCCGGGACCGGCGATACCGCCGACTCCGCCGACGCCGCCGACGAAGCCCGGACCGCCGACGCCACCAACGCCGCCGACGCCGCCGACGAAGCCCGGACCGCCGACGCCACCAACGCCGCCGACGCCGCCGACGAAGCCCGGACCGCCGACGCCACCAACGCCACCGACACCGCCAACACCGCCGATGCCACCGACGCCACCGGGACCGCCGACGAAGCCGGGACCAGCGATACCGCCGACGCCACCGACACCGCCGACACCGCCGACACCGCCGACGCCACCGACACCGCCGACACCGCCGACGCCGCCCACAAAGCCGGGGCCACCGCGACCGCCGGGGCCGTCGCTGCGCTTGGCGAGGGCGACGCTGTCCAGGGGTTCCTCGGCGCGGCTGTCCTCGCGGAACGGGTCGTCCACGCCGTTGAAGCGCTCGTCGCCGCGACCGTGCTCGCGGCCGCCGCGCCCGTTGTTGCGGCAGATGCCGACGCCGCCGATGCCACCGACGAAGCCGGGGACGCCGATGCCGCCGACCCCACCGACGCCGCCGACCCCACCGACACCGCCGACACCGCCGACGCCGCCGACGCCGCCGACACCGCCGACGCCGCCGACGCCGCCGACCCCACCGGTGCCGCTGCACCAGCCGGGCACGGGACCGACGTTGGCGACGAAGCGGGCCGAGGACCAGGCCCAGAGGTTGCCGCTGAGCTGGTACCAGCGGGGGTTGCCGCCGATGGGGCTGCCCACGGACTTGCAGACGATGGCCACCAGGGCGTTGAAGGGGATGACGCCGACGCTGCCGAATTGGACGCCCGGTCCGCTGCGGACCCGCAGACCCGTACGGGCGACGACGCGGCCCTGGAACAGGGCTGCGTTGGGGGAGCGTGCGGACTTCACCGCCACTTCACGGGACAGGTCCCGGAGACGCTCCGAGGGGGAAACGAGTTCACTTTGGCCGTCCGGTCCAGGAGCGGCAGGCACCCCGGCGGCAGGCCGGCCGTCGGTGGCGAAGGCGGTGCCCATGGTGCCGATGGCGAGGGTGCCGGCCAAGGCGCCGGTCACCGCGGTTGCGGCTATCTTGCTTGCGCGGGTGTGCAGAGTCATCTGCATCTCCAAGGTGGAGCGGGACCCGGCGGGGTCCAGGGAAATGGAAGCCGGACGCGCCCCGACCGCCTTCCACTTGACGTTGTCGGAATGTGGTGCGCCGGCAGCCGCAAAAGTGGCCATTTGAGCCTTTATGCGGCGTTCACGGTCATCACGCTAAGTGCGCCACTTTGTGTGCGCAACCGGTGGCGGAGCGTGGCCGTTTGTGATCACTCCCTGGCGGTTACGCCGGGTAATCGCCGTCAGCCGGGGACGTTGTCGAAGGGTGCGGTCAACTGTCGGAGCAGGTTCGCGAGTTCCCCCCGCTGGCGGCCGGAGAGCTCGCCGAGGATGGCCCGCTCCTGGGCCAGCAGGCCCGCCAGGGCCTGGTCCGCCCGGTCCCGTCCCTCCGGGGTGAGCCGTACGAGGACGCCGCGCCGGTCCGAGGGGTCGGGCAGCCGCTCCACGAGCCCCTTCTTGGTGAGCCGGTCGATCCGGTTGGTCATCGTCCCCGAGGTGACCAGCGTCTGGGTCAGCAGCTGTCCGGGGGAGAGCTGGTAGGGCGCGCCCGCGCGGCGCAGGGAGGTCAGCACGTCGAACTCCCAGGGCTCCAGACCGTGCTCGGAGAACGCCAGTCGACGGGCCCGGTCCAGATGCCTCGCCAGCCTGCTGACCCGGCTGAGCACCTCGAGCGGTTCGACGTCGAGGTCAGGGCGCTCCCTGCGCCACGCAGCGACCAGCCGATCGACCTCGTCCTCCATGGAGATCAGTGTAAGGGTTGTGTCGACATGAAGTCTCTTGACATCAAGAGATTAGCTCTGGAACCTTGTGGGCAAGGTCGGCGGCAGGAAGAGATCCATCTCTCGCCAGGGAGTTCGAAACATGCCCGCAGCAGCCTGGGATCCCCAGCAGTACCTCCACCACTCCACCCACCGGACCCGCCCCTTCCACGACCTGCTGGCCCGGATACCGGAGCTGCCCGGCGCGAGCCCGCGGATCGCGGACGTCGGCTGCGGTCCCGGCAACGTGACCGCCCTGCTCGCGCAGCGCTGGCCCGATGCCCGGATCACCGGCCTCGACAGCTCCGCCGAAATGCTGGAGGCCGCCCGGGCCTACGAGGGCCCCACCGCAGGGGGCGGCAGCCTCACCTTCCGCCCCGCCGACGCCGGCCACTGGGTCCCCGACGGCACCTACGACCTGATCGTCTCCAACGCCGCCCTCCAGTGGGTCGAGGGCCACGCCGAGCGCTTCCCCCTCTGGGTCGAGCACCTCGCTCCCGGCGGCGTCCTCGCCTTCCAGGTCCCCGGCAACTTCACCTCGCCCAGTCACGCGCTGCTCGGCGACCTCTGCGACTCCCCGGCCTGGCGCGACCGCCTCGGCGAGGGACACGGCCGCCGCTACGTCCACATCCTCCAGCCCCCCGGCTACCTGGAGCGCCTCATCGAGATCCCCGACGTCGAGGTGGACGTCGACGTCTGGGAGACCACGTACGTACAGCTCCTGCAGGGCGAGGACGCGGTGCTCGAATGGACGAAGGGAACGGCGCTGCGCCCGGTGCTGACCGCCCTCGAGGACGACCCGGAGGCCACCGGGGAGTTCCTCGGCCAGTACCGCGACCTGCTGCGCAAGGCCTACCCGGCGGGGCCGCACGGCACCGTCTTCCCCTTCCGGCGGATCTTCGCCGTCGCACGGAAAGCGGGGTGATCCCGATGATCACCGCCCTCGACCACGTCCAGCTCGCCGCCCCGCCCGGCTCCGAGGAGATCCTGCGCGCCTTCTACGCGGGGGTCCTGGGGATGAGCGAGGTCCCCAAGCCGCCGGTGCTCGCCGCCAGGGGCGGCTGCTGGTTCGCCGCGGGCCCGGTCCAGTTGCACATCGGCGTCGAGGAGGACTTCCGCCCCGCCCGGAAGGCCCATCCGGGCTTACGCGTGAGCGGCATCGGGGCCTACGCGGACCGGCTGGAGTCCCGCGGCGCCGCGGTCGTCTGGGACGGTGACCTGCCGGGCCATCGCCGTTTCTACACCGACGACCCGTTCGGCAACCGTCTGGAGTTCCTGGAGCCCGTCGACGCCGTGTGACACCCCGGCGGCGCCGGTCCCCCCGCGGGGCCCGGCGCCGCCGGGCGGCACAGCCGGCACAGCCGTCACAGCGTGAGGAAGGCCGCCCCCAGGAGCGCGGCGCCGGCCAGGGCGGCGGTCCAGGCGGTGCGGGGCCAGCGCAACCCCCCGGCCAGGACCAGGGAGGCCAGGAGCAGGGCGCCGCCCAGCGGGACCCAGGCGTGCAGCACACCGGCGAGCCCGGTGCGCACCACGTCGTCCGTGCCGGGCTTGACCGCGACCGGTATCCGCTCGCCGGTGCGGTGGGTGACCGCCTTGTCGATCGTCACCTTCCCACGGAGGGAGCCGAGACCCTCCGGCACGAAGGGGCCGGTGCAGGTGTCGGCGCCGCAGGTGGAGACCGTCATCGTGCCCTGCTCGCGGCCCTTGGTGAGCATGACGTGCTGGGCGGTCTTCCACGAGGTCCACACCCCGGCCGCCAGCATGACCAGGACCAGCGCGCTCAGCACCACGATGCGGCCGACCAGCAGCAGCCCCCAGGCGCTCTCGGCGGTGCGGCGGGCGAGACTCCGTTTGACCATGCGGGCGATCCTTGGCCATTGCATGGCACTCGGTCAACCTTTCGATGGTCAACCGTTGTAGGTGCCCTGCGCCCTCTCCAGCCCCTCGCAGACGAGCGACTCGACCGCGTCGGCCGCGCGGTCCACGAACCACTCGAGCTCCTTGCGCTCGGTGGAGGAGAAGTCCTTCAGGACGAAGTCCGCGACCTGCATCCGCCCCGGCGGGCGGCCGATGCCGCAGCGGACCCTCAGGTACTCGGGGCCGAGGGACTTGGTGATCGACTTCAGGCCGTTGTGGCCGTTGTCGCCGCCGCCCTTCTTCAGGCGCAGGGTGGCGTAGTCGATGTCCAACTCGTCGTGGACCGCGACGAGGTTGCCGAGCGGCACCTTGTAGAAGTCGCGCAGCGCCGTCACCGGGCCTCCGGAGAGGTTCATGTACGTCATCGGCTTGGCCAGCACGACGCGGCGGCCGCCGATGCGCCCCTCGACGACCTGGGACCGGCTCTTGTGGGTCTTGAAGCGCCCGCCGATCCGGTCGGCGAGCAGGTCGGCGACCATGAAGCCGATGTTGTGCCGGTTGCCGGCGTACTCCGGTCCGGGGTTGCCCAGACCGGCCACCAGCCAGGGCCCCTCGGGGGCGCTTTCCGCTGCGCTCATGCTCATGTCGTCCATTCAACAGGACCGCCGCCCCGCTCCTTGCGGAGCGGGGCGGCGGACGGGGAACTGCGGGTGCTGCCCGTACTTACTCGGCAGCGGCCTCGGCGCCCTCGCCCTCGGCGCCCTCACCCTCGCCCTCGGCGGGAGCCTCGGCCTGGGCGGCGACGACCTGCAGGACGACGGTGTCCTCGTCGACGGCCAGGGTGGTGCCCTTGGGGAGCGGGATGTCCTTGGCGAGGATGGAGGTACCGGCCTCCAGGCCCTCGACGGAGACGGTGACGCCGTCGGGGATGTGGGTCGCCTCGGCCTCGACGGGCAGCGCGTTGAGCACGTGCTCCAGCAGGTTGCCGCCGGGGGCGAGCTCGCCCTCGGTGTTGACCACGATCTCGACGGTGACCTTCTCGCCGCGCTTGACCGCGAGCAGGTCGACGTGCTCCAGGAAGCCCTTCAGCGGGTCGCGCTGCACGGCCTTGGGGATGACCAGCTCGTTGCCGTCACCCTCGATGTCCAGGCTGATCAGGACGTTCGGGGTGCGCAGGGCGAGCAGCAGGTCGTGGCCCGGCAGGGCGACGTGCTTGGGGTCCTGGCCGTGGCCGTAGATGACACCGGGGACCTGGTGCGAGCGGCGGATGCGGCGGGCGGCGCCCTTGCCGAACTCGGTGCGCAGCTGCGCGGAGATCTTCACCTCGGACATGGGGATCACACTCCTCGTGATGACGACGGGACTTCGGTCGGTCGCCCAGCCCACGACGGGCCGTTCCACTTACGAGGAGCGCGTCGATAACGGAGTCCGCCGTCGAAACGGGAACGGCCTCCCTCGCCGAGCAACTCGCAGAGTCTACCCGGCGGGGAGGCCGCCCCGGAAATCGATCAGACGGTGATCAGTGCGCGTCCTCGAAAAGGCTCGTCACGGAGCCGTCCTCGAAGACCTCGCGGACCGCGTTGGCGATCGTCGGTGCGATCGACAGCACCGTGATCTTGTCCAGGTCCAGCTCACCCGGCGTCGGCAGGGTGTCGGTGAAGACGAACTCGCTCACCTTGGAGTTCTTCAGCCGGTCCGCGGCCGGGCCGGACAGGACGCCGTGGGTGGCGGTGACGATGACGTCCTCCGCGCCGTTGGCGAACAGGGCGTCCGCCGCGGCGCAGATGGTGCCGCCGGTGTCGATCATGTCGTCCACCAGGACGCAGATGCGGCCGCGCACGTCACCGACCACCTCGTGCACGGTGACCTGGTTGGCGACGTCCGGGTCACGCCGCTTGTGGACGATGGCCAGCGGCGCGCCCAGGCGGTCGCACCAGCGGTCGGCCACGCGTACCCGGCCGGCGTCGGGGGAGACGACGGTCAGCTTCGAGCGGTCGACCTTGGCGCCCACGTAGTCCGCCAGTATGGGCAGCGCGAACAGGTGGTCGACCGGGCCGTCGAAGAAGCCCTGGATCTGGTCGGTGTGCAGGTCGACCGTGAGGATCCGGTCGGCGCCCGCGGTCTTCATCAGGTCGGCCACCAGGCGGGCCGAGATCGGCTCGCGGCCGCGGTGCTTCTTGTCCTGGCGGGCGTAACCGTAGAACGGGACGACCACGGTGATGCGCTTGGCGGAGGCCCGCTTCAGCGCGTCGATCATGATCAGTTGCTCCATGATCCACTTGTTGATGGGAGCGGTGTGGCTCTGGATGACGAAAGCGTCCGAGCCGCGGGCCGACTCCTCGAAGCGGACGTAGATCTCACCGTTCGCGAAGTCGAAGGCCTTCGTCGGCACAAGGTTGACGCCCAGCTCACGTGCCACCTCCTCCGCGAGCTCGGGGTGTGCGCGGCCGGAGAAGAGCATCAGCTTCTTCTCACCGGTCGTCTTGATCCCGGTCACTGCACCGTCTCCTTGGTGTTCAACGCAGCTTCGCCCTCGGTGAGGGAGCTGGCGGAATTGTGTGCACCTCACACGGTACGCGCTGCGTGGCGCGACCGCGCACGTGGGGAAGGCCACCCCGCACGCGCTCCCCTGCCGGTCAGGCCTCCGGCGCGGCCTGCTGGGCCTGTTCGGCGGCGTGGGCCGCCGCACTGCCGGGCCGCTTCCTGGCCACCCAGCCCTCGATGTTGCGCTGCTGGCCGCGCGCGACGGCGAGCGAACCGGCCGGCACGTCCTTGGTGATCACGGAGCCCGCGGCGGTGTAGGCGCCGTCCCCGACTGTGACGGGGGCCACGAACATGTTGTCGGAGCCGGTGCGGCAGTGGGAGCCGATCGTGGTGTGGTGCTTGGCCTGCCCGTCGTAGTTGACGAAGACGCTGGCGGCGCCGATGTTCGTGTGGTCGCCGATCGTCGCGTCGCCGACGTAGGACAGGTGCGGCACCTTGGTGCCCTCGCCGAGGGTGGCGTTCTTCATCTCGACGTAGGTGCCGGCCTTCGCCTTGGGGCCGAGCTTGGCGCCCGGGCGCAGGTAGGCGTACGGGCCGACCGAGGCGGCCTCGCCGATCTCCGCGCTGACGGCCACGGTGTTGCTCACCGTGGCGCCGGGGCCGACCAGGGTGTCGGTCAGCGTGCAGTTGGGGCCGACCACGGCGCCCGAGGCGAGGCGGGTCGCGCCGTACAGCTGGGTGTTCGGCAGCACCAGGGTGTCGGGTTCGAACTCCACGGTGACGTCCAGCCAGGTCGACGCCGGGTCCATGATCGTCGCGCCCTCCAGCATCGCCCGGTGCAGCAGGCGGTCGTTGAGGATGCGGCGGGCCTCGGCGAGCTGCACGCGGTTGTTGATGCCGGCGATCTCGCGGTGGTCCTCGGCGACCGAGGCGCCGACGCGGTGGCCGGCCTCGCGCAGGATGCCGAGGGTGTCGGTGAGGTACTCCTCGCCCTGGGCGTTGTCGGTGGTCACCTTGGCCAGCGCGTCGGTCAGCAACTGCGCGTCGAAGGCGAACACCCCGGAGTTGATCTCGGGGATGGCCCGCTGCTCGTCGGTGGCGTCCTTCTGCTCGACGATCGCCAGCACCGAGCCGTCGGCGCCGCGCACGATGCGGCCGTAGCCGGTCGGGTCGGGGACCTCGGCGGTCAGCACGGTGACGGCGTTGCCGTCGGCGGTGTGGGCCTCGACCAGTGAGCGCAGGGTGTCCGGGGTGAGCAGCGGGGTGTCGCCGGCGGTGATGACCACCGTGCCGGACAGCTCCGGGAGTTCCGCCAGGCCCGCCCGGACCGCGTGGCCGGTGCCGTTCTGCTCGTACTGCACGGCGGTGCGGACCGCGGCGTCGGTCCCGGCCAGGTGGGCGGTCACCTGCTCGCGGGCGTGGCCGACCACGACCAGCAGGTGCTCGGGCTCCAGGGCGCGGGCCGCGGCCACGACGTGTCCGACCAGGGAGCGGCCGCTGATCGTGTGCAGGACTTTGGGGGTCGCCGACTTCATACGGGTGCCCTCACCCGCGGCAAGGACGATGACGGCGGCCGGGCGGTGGGCGCTCACGGAACGGACTCCTCGGCGTGGGGTGAAGGTCACCCGAAGGATACCGGGGCGTTTCGGGCGGTGAACGCGGAAGGGTCGCGACGGTTGCCGCGACCCTTCGGTCAGTGCTCCGCTGCCAGGATTCGAACCCGGACTTAAGGGACCAAAACCCTCAGTGCTGCCGTTACACCACAGCGGAAGGAAACCCCGGCCGAACAGGACATCCGGTCAGGGTGCCCGTCTGGCCTCCACCACTATGCCGCACCGGCGGCCTCCAATGCGACGAGAAAGATCGGTACTTCCCCTCGTCAAAGGTGGGTACAAGTGCCAAGAGCCGTATTCCCGCCGACACGCGTGCTCTGTTCGGCCTTCACTTAGCCCTGCCATACTTACGAAGCCGTAAGTTACGGTGGCGTAGCCCCCGACCTTCATTGAGGGACCACCATGACCACACAGACCGACGTGATCACCGAGTCCCCGGAACCCGGGGCCGGCTCCGGGGCCCCGCTTCCCCGTGCCACGCTCGGTGGTGACAAGAAGCAGTCACTCGAGCAGATCACCCTCGGACTCTTCATCGGCATCCCCTTCCTCGCCCTCGTCGCGGCGATCCCGCTCGCGTGGGGATGGGGCCTGAGCTGGCTCGACCTCGGCCTGATGGTGGGGATGTACTACCTCGGCTGTCACGGCATCACCATCGGCTTCCACCGCCACTTCACCCACGGCTCCTTCAAGGCCAACCGCCCGCTGAAGATCGCCCTGGCGATCGCCGGGTCGATGGCCGTCGAGGGACCGGTCGTGCGGTGGGTCGCCGACCACCGCAAGCACCACAAGTTCTCCGACGCCGACGGCGACCCGCACAGCCCCTGGCGCTACGGCGAGACCGTCCCCGCCCTGATGAAGGGCCTGTGGTGGGCCCACATGGGCTGGTTGTTCGACGAGGAGCAGACCCCCCAGCACAAGTACGCCCCCGATCTGATCAAGGACCCGGCGATCCGCCGGATCAGCCGTGACTTCTGGCTCTGGACGTCCGTCTCGCTGCTGCTCCCGCCGCTGATCGGCGGCCTGGCGACGATGTCGTGGACCGGCGCCGCCACCGCCTTCTTCTGGGGCTCCCTGGTCCGTGTGGCCCTGCTGCACCACGTCACCTGGTCGATCAACTCGATCTGCCACGCGGTCGGCAAGCGGCCCTTCCGCTCCCGCGACAAGTCCGGCAACGTCTGGTGGCTGGCCGTGCTGTCCTGCGGCGAGTCCTGGCACAACCTCCACCACGCCGACCCCACCTCCGCCCGGCACGGCGTGCTCCGCGGCCAGGTCGACTCCAGCGCCCGCATCATCCGCTGGTTCGAACTGCTCGGGTGGGCCAGTGACGTACGGTGGCCGACCGCTGACCGGATCGCCGCCCGCCGTAAGGAGAGCGTCAGCGAAGCGGCATGATTGACGGGTGAGCGACGGCAGAAGCAGCAGCAGGGGCAGCGAGGGTACGCCGTCGCGGCGTGCCCGACGGGTCCGCATGACGGGCAAGGAGCGCCGCGAGCAACTCCTCGACGTGGGGCGCACGCTCTTCGCCGAACGCGGTTTCGAGGGCACCTCCGTCGAGGAGATCGCGCACAAGGCGGGCGTCTCCAAGCCCGTCGTGTACGAGCACTTCGGCGGCAAGGAGGGCCTCTACGCCGTCGTCGTGGACCGCGAGATGCGGTGCCTGCTCGACATGGTCACCGGTGCCCTCACCGGTGGCCATCCACGCGAACTGCTGGAACAGGCGGCCTTCGCGCTGCTGGACTACATCGAGCAGTACACCGACGGCTTCCGGATCCTCGTGCGGGACTCGCCCGTCGCCCAGTCCACCGGCACCTTCGCCTCACTGATCAGCGACATCGCCACCCAGGTGGAGGACATCCTGGGCATGGAGTTCAAGCAGCGCGGCTTCGACGCCAAGCTCGCCCCGCTCTACGCGCAGGCGCTGGTCGGGATGGTGGCGCTCACCGGGCAGTGGTGGCTGGACGCCCAGAAGCCCAAGAAGGCGGAGGTCGCCGCACACCTGGTGAACCTCTCCTGGAACGGCCTGTCCGGGCTCGAGCCCAGGCCGCGGCTGATCGGCCACCGCAAGAACTGACGCCGCGCCCCGCTCCGCACGCACAGGACGAAGGGCGGTGCCCCCCGCCGCGGGGGGCACCGCCCTTCGTCATGACCTGCCGCGGGTGGTCAGCCGGTGTTGCGCAGGCCGGCCGCCACGCCGTTCACCGTCAGCAGCAACGCGCGGGCGAGCAGCGGGTCGGGCTCCTCGCCGCGGGCGGCGGCCTCGCGCTGCCGGTGCAGCAGCGCCACCTGGAGATAGGAG
This sequence comes from Streptomyces sp. PA03-6a, assembly GCF_033792765.1. Taxonomy (NCBI): domain Bacteria; kingdom Bacillati; phylum Actinomycetota; class Actinomycetes; order Kitasatosporales; family Streptomycetaceae; genus Streptomyces; species Streptomyces sp. PA03-6a. The sequence goes on from NZ_JARAVK010000143.1 coordinate 19,607, forward strand.
ATCGGGTCGAGGTAGGCGTCCCGGATCCGGAAGGTCTGCTGGAGCACCGGCTGCGCGTCCAGCAGCTTCGCCTCACCGGTGATCCGCAGCACCTCGGCGACCGTCAGCTCGTGCTCGGCCTTGATGACGTCGAAGACGTGCTTGAGTCCGTCGGGCACCAGGGTGCCGACGTAGTGCTCGGCGATCCGCAGGTCGGTCTTGGCCAGCGTCATCTCGACGTTGGACAGGAAGTTCCGGAAGAAGTGCCACTGCTCGTACGCCTCGGCGATGTCCGCCTCCCGGCCCGCCTCGCGGGCGGCCTTCAGGCCCGAGCCGACGCCGTACCAGCCCGGCACGATCTGCCGCGACTGCGTCCAGCCGAACACCCACGGGATGGCCCGCAGCCCGTCCAGGCCCGCCCCGCTGTCCGGGCGGCGCGAGGGGCGCGAGCCCAGGTGTAGTTCGGCCAGCTGGTCCACGGGGGTGGAGGCGAAGAAGTACGCGGGCAGGTCCGGGTCCTCCACCAGCCGCCGGTAAGCGGAGTGCGCGGCGTCGGAGACCACGTCCATGGCCGCGTCCCAGCGGGACAGCGCCTCCTCGGACTGGCGGGGCGCGGTGTGCAGCGCCGAGGCCTGCAGCGTGGCCGCGACCGTCAGCTCCAGGTTCTCCCTGGCCAGGGACGGGATCAGGTACTTGTCGGAGATGACCTCGCCCTGCTCGGTCACCTTGATCTCACCCTCCAGCGTGCCCCACGGCTGCGCCAGGATCGCGTCGTGCGTCGGGCCGCCGCCCCGGCCGACGGTGCCGCCGCGGCCGTGGAAGAGCCGCAGCCGCACCCCGTGGCGGTGCGCCACGTCGCGCAGGCTCCGCTGCGCCCGGTGGATCTCCCACTGCGAGGTGGTGATGCCGCCGAACTTGGAGCTGTCGCTGTAGCCGAGCATGACCTCCTGCACGTCGCCGCGGAGCGAGACGAGCTTGCGGTACGAGGGGTCGGAGAGCATCTCGTCGAGCAGCCTGTCGGCGACCTTCAGCTCGTCGGTGGTCTCCAGCAGCGGCACGATGCCGATCTTGGCGATCCCCGCGTGCAGGTCGATCAGCCCGGCCTCGCGGGCCAGCACCGCCGCCGCGAAGACGTCGTCGGAGCCCAGGCACATCGAGATGATGTACGACTCGACCACCTCGGGCCCGAACCGCTCGAAGGACTCCCGCACCGTGTCGAAGACGCCCAGCGTCTTCGCCCCCGCCGCATCCAGCGGCGCCGGGGACGGCGCCAGCGGCCGCCGCGAGCGCAGCTCCTTGGCGAGCAGCCTGCGCCGGTAGTCCCGCGGCATGTCCGCGTACCGCCAGGACTCCTCGCCGAGCCGGTCGAAGAGCTGGCCGAGGGCGTGGTGGTGGGCGTCGGCGTGCTCGCGGACGTCCATCGTGGCCAGCTGAAGACCGAAGGCGGCCAGCGTGCGGATGGTGCGGTCCAGACGGCCGTCCGCGATCAGCTCACCGCGGTTGGCGCGCAGCGAGTCCTGCACCAGACGCAGGTCGGCCAGGAGGCCGCCGGTGCCGAGGTAGTCGCGGCCGGGCACGTGCGGTGTGCCCTTGGCCAGCCGCTCCCGGGTGTTGAGCAGCTTCTGCCGGATGCAGGTGGCCTTGAGGCGGTAGGGCTCCTCCGCGTTCAGCCGCTTGTAGCGGGGGCTGATCTCCGGGAGGCGCTGCAGGTCCTGCTCCAGGTCGGCCAGCAGCTCCGGCGAGGCGCCCGAGTTGCGGATCGAGTTGGACAGCGCCGCGCGCAGGTCGTCGACCAGCTCCAGGGCGTCGGTGATGCCGTGCTCGTGCTGCAGGATCAGCACGTCCCAGGTGACCTGCGGGGTGACGTTGGGGTTGCCGTCCCGGTCGCCGCCGATCCAGGTGCCGAAGGTCAGCGGGCGGGTCTCCGCGGGCAGCGGCACACCGACCCGCTCCAGCTCGACCGCCAGGTCCTCCAGCACGTCGCCGACCGCGCCCGCGTGCAGCTCGTCCAGGTAGTAGATGGCGTTGCGCGCCTCGTCGGCGGGCTCGGGGCGCACGACACGCAGTTCGTCGGTCTGCCAGAGCAGGTCGATGTTCTCCGCCAGACGCAGGTCGCTGCGGCGGCGGTCCCCGCCCGCCTCGACGGACTCGTCCAGCAGGGCGGCGATCACCCGCAGCTTGTTCAGCACGCTGCGGCGGGCCGCCTCGGTCGGGTGGGCGGTGAAGACCGGACGCACGTTGAGGTTGCGCACGGTCTGCCGCAGGTGCTCCGGGTCGGCGTCCTTGAGCAGGTCGGCCGTACGGGCCAGCAGCCCGCCGTCGGCCGCCCTGCGGGAACGCAGCTCACGGCCCCGGTGCACCTGCTCGGTGACGTTGGCGAGGTGGAAGTAGGTGGAGAACGCCCGTACCAGCTTGGCCGCGGTCTCCAGATCGGTCTCGCCGAGCAGGGCGGCGGCGGCCTCGCCGTCGCTGCGGGTCAGCGCCCGCACCCTCTCGACGAGATCGAGGAGCTCCGGGCCCTCCTGCCGGACGAGCGTCCCGCCGAGGAGGTCTCCCAGGCGGCGGATGTCCGCGCGGAGGGGGGCGCTGCCGGTGGTGTTGTCGGCGCTGCTCACAGGTGCGGCTCCTCGTGCAGTGGAATGGTCGGCGGCATTGTCCGGACCGCGCTGTCCGACGGCACAAGGATAGGTCGGGGCCGCCCCACGGACCGGGGCTGACCGCCAGGCGGACACCGTCGCGTCTAGGCTGGTCCGTATGAGTACGACGGGGGAGTACGTACCGGACGGGGCCGGCGGACGAAGCCGGGTGGTCGCCGGGCCGTGGTGGTGGCCCAGGCGGCGCAGCATGGTGCTCGACGTGTCCCTGGCCTTCGTCTCGGCCGTGGAATGCCTCCTGGAAGGCGCGGCCTTCGCCGAGAAGTCCGGGGTCTCGCCGGTCGTCACGGGTCTGTTCGGCCTGCTGGTCGGCTCGGTGCTGGTGCTCCGCAGGCGCTGGCCGGTCCTGGTCGTCCTGGTCTCCATCGCCGTCACGCCGGCCCAGATGGGCATCCTGCTGAGCATCGTGGGCCTCTACACCCTGGCCGCCTCCGACGTACCGCGGCGGATCATCGCGGTGCTGTCGGGGATGACCATGCTCGGCATGCTGATCGTCACCTTCCTGGAGATGCACGGTGACCTCGGCGGCGCGGCGTACCACGCGCCGCTGGCCGTGGTCGTCCTCACCTCCGTGCTCGCGGCGGTCGGCGTCACCGCGCCGCCGGTGCTGCTGGGCCTGTACGTCGGCGCCCGGCGCCGGCTCGTGGAGAGCCTGCGGGAACGGGCGGACGGCCTGGAGCGGGAGCTGTCCCTGCTGGCCGAGACGGCCACGAGCTCCGCGGAGCGTGCCCGCATGGAGGAGCGCACCCGCATCGCGCGCGAGATGCACGACGTCGTCGCACACCGGGTGAGCCTCATGGTCGTGCACGCGGCCGCGCTGCAGGCGATCGCCGTCAAGGACCCCGAGAAGGCCTCGGCCAGCGCGCAGCTCCTCGGGGACATGGGCCGGCAGGCGCTCAACGAACTGCGCGAGATGCTGGGCGTCCTGCGGGCGGAGCCGGTGACGGCGGCGCGGGCGGCGTCGGCGGGTGCGGCGGTCCGTGTCGTGGCCGCTGCGGAAACGATTGCGCCCGCCCCGTCCCCGGCCGCGGCCGCGACCGGGGACGCCGAGACGGAGGACGAGCAGGGGCCGTGCCTGGCCGAGCTCAGGCGGCTGCTCGACGAGTCGCGTGCCACCGGGATGGACGTCGAGCTCACGGTGGAGGGGGAGGAGCGTCCGCTGGCGGCGCGGGTCGAGGCCACGGTCTACCGCGTCGTGCAGGAGGCGCTCACCAACGTCCACAAGCACGCGCCCGGCGCGTGGGCCCGCATCCGCCTCGCCTACCGCGAGGCGGAGGTCGCGGTCCTGGTGCAGAACGGGCCCTCCGACGGGGCGCCCGCGCTGGTGCTGCCCAGCGGGGGCAACGGGCTGGTCGGCATGAAGGAGCGCGTCACGGCGCTCGGCGGGGGGTTCGCCGCCGGCACGACCCACGAGGGCGGGTTCCGCGTCTCCGCAATGCTTCCCGCCTAGCGGTACGGCCCGGGGTCGTGGTTGCGGCGGTGGTTGTGCGCGGGTTGTTTGCGCCTGCGGCGGGCATCCCCCGCCCACCCGCCCTCCTCCAGCCTTCGGCCGGGGGGACCCCCATCCGGCGCGGTTGGTGCGGGCCTGCGCGCGTGTGTGGTGGGCCGGGGTCGGGGCCTCCGGGGCTGGGCATTCTGGACCGCATATTTATGTGCATGGCGGGCGGTCCAGGTCGTGCCGTCTGTGCCGCACAACACATACACGTCAGCGTCCAGAACGCCCACCCTCCCCCAGCCTTCGGCCGGGGG
>NZ_JARAVK010000144.1:0-23791 GCF_033792765.1 Streptomyces sp. PA03-6a
GAGCAGCTGAGTCCGGTCGTCGTGTGCGGGTGCGTTGCGCCTGCGGGCAGCCGCGCGCAGCCGCCCGCAGGCGCAACGCACCCGCAAACGACGACCGGACTCAGCTGCTCCCGAACCCCCCGCCGTCACCAAAGCCCCCACCGTCACCAAAACCCCCACCGAAGTCCCCGGGGTCGAAGTCCGCGCCCGAGTAGTCGCCGCCCTGCTGGTCCGGCGCGGCACCGCCGTAGCCCCCGTAGTCGCCGTAGGCGTACGGGCCCGGGCCGCCGAGCGAACTGCCGAGCAGCGTCCCGACGAGGATCCCCGGCAGCATCCCGCCGCCGAAGTAGCCCTGGGCCCAGGGGGCGTAGGCCGGACCCGCCTCCCAGTACGGGCGGGGGCCGCGAGGCGTGCCGACCTGGCGGGCCATGGGATCCAGGCCGTCCGCGAGCCGGGCGGCGTCGGCCGCGCACACCGGAACGGTCCGCTCGGCCCCGCCGCCCTCGGGGGTCCACGGCACGTCCTGGACCGAGGGACCGTGCCGGGGGTCGAAGAAGCACGGCGGGCGGCGCTCGGGCAGCGGCCTGCCCTCGATGCGCGCATCCAGGGTGGCGAGCGCGAAGCGCCCCTCCTCCAGGGCGCTGCTGACCGGCTGCACGTCCTCCGCGGAACGCGCCCGGTCCATCGCGGTCTTCGCGGTGTCGTAGGCGTCCAGGGCGCGCGTGTAGTCCTCGCGCATGGCGTCGTCGGCCGTCGCGCCGCCCGGGTCGAAGCCGATCCGGCTCAGCTCCTCGCCGAAGGCGGTGATGTCCTCGTCCACCACCGGGCGCAGCTCGTCGAGCCCGGCCCTGTCCTGCTCCTCGCGGCGCCGCTTGGCGCGTCGCGACAGCAGGACGGCACCGCCGCCCCCGGCGACGACCAGGACGCCGAGCGCGACGAGGAGCCCGGCGCCGCCGCTGCCCGCGCCGACGCCGACGGAGTCGTCGCTCCAGGACGCCGGGGCGTGGCCGCGCGCCTGCGGCAGTGCCTGGTCCACGAAGCCGGTGACCATCGCCGCGGGGTCGCCGGGGTCGGAGCGCCGTACGGCCCCGGCCAGGTTCTCGACGGCGTTGCGCGGCATCACGGCGGGGTCCGCCCCGGCGTCGAAGCGGTCGCCGAGGGCGACGGCGTACACACCGGTGATGCCGACCTTGGTCCGCAGGTCCTTCAGCACCGTGGCGGCGGGGAACTCCGCGGTGTCGGGGAGGACGGCGACGAAGACCGGCCGGTCGGCCTTCTCGATGCGCCCTGCGAGGGTGTCCGCCTCGCCGGGCGACAGCACGTCCCGCGCCCGGGGATCGACGTACACGGGACCACCGTCGCGCAGGGCCGCCGCGGCCGTGTCGAGCCCGCCCGTGGCGCGCGCCCCGGAGCCCGTCGCGGCGACGAGGCAGAGCACGCCGAGGATCACGGCGAGTACCGGCACGAGGCGGAGGATCCGCCGGACGGTCCCCATGGTTACGACGCTAACCCAGATCGGGCGGGCGCGGCGCTGCGGGAGCCGGCTCCCCGGGGCGGTGCCCCGCTTCTCCGTTAGGCTGTTTTGTCAGGATTGCCCGACAATAAGCGACATTGGCCGGTTTACCCCACAAGGTGACGACCGGCGGTGCTCGACCGGATGAGAACGCCTCGTTCCCGGGGATGGGTCGTCGCGGTGGACATACAGCAGTCGGCGAAGGATGTCGGTCAGCCCCAGACGGCGGTGGGGCAGGCAGGGGTGTTCCGTGACCTGCTCCCCCTCGCGATGTGGCGGATCGACTCCGAGGGGCGCATCTCCCAGTGGTCGCTGGCCGCGCAGGAACTCTTCGGGCACACCGCGCAGGAGGTGCTCGGCCGCAGCGCCACACCCCTGCTGGTCCCCGTGGCGAACTGGGACCTGGCCGACGAGCTGACGCGCAGGGTGCTGTCGGGCGAGGCGGTCGTGGGCACGCTCCCCGTACGCCACCGCGACGGCCACCTGGTGACGATGGAGATGTGGATCTGCCCCACCGCCGACCCGCAGGGGCGCACCGGGCTGATGGGCATCGCCGCCGAGACCTCCGCGGTGCTGCGCATGCGGGACTCGCTGGCGGCGCTGGAGGGCCTGTTCACGCAGTCCCCCATCGGGCTGGCCATGCTCGGGCCGGACCTGCGCTACGTACGGGTCAACGAGGCGCTGGCCCGTATGAACGGGGTCCCCGCCGCCCAGCACATCGGCAGGCGGGTGAGCGAGGTCGTCCCCGGGCTCAACACCATGGCGCTGGAGACCGTGATGCGCCAGGTGCTCGCCCGCGGCGAGCCGGTGGTGGACTTCCGGGGCGTCGGACGCACGGGCGGCGACCCCCTCAACGAGCGGGTGTGGTCGTGCTCCTTCTCCCCGCTCCTCGGCGGCGGCGGCCGCCGCCTGGGCGTGATCGCCACCCTGATCGACATCAGCCGCGAGGAGCGGGCCCAGCTCCAGGCCACCCGCGGACGGCAGCGGCTCGCCCTGCTCGCCGAGGCCGGCACCCGCATCGGCACCACGCTCGACCTGCGGCAGACCGCGGAGGAGGTGGTGCAGGTGCTCGTGCCCCGGGTGGCGGACTCCGCCGACGTGCACCTGCTGGAGGAGGTCCTCGACCCGGACGAGGCCGCCGCCTCCGCCCACGGCATGGTGCGCCGGCTGGCGGTCTCCTTCGCCGATCCGGCGGCGCCCGCCGAGGACCTGGCCGTCGGCATGACGCACCAGGTCCCCCGCGCGTCCGCGTACGAGCAGGTCATGGTGGAGGGACGGCCGATGCGGCTCACCAGGGCCGACATACCCCGGCTGGTGCCCGGCCCGGAGTACGAGCGGCTGCGGGGCTACCTGCGCACCCTCGGCTCCGCCCGCATGGTCCCGCTGGTGGCCCGCGGCACGGTGCTGGGCATCATGATGGTCACCCGCTCCCGCAGGCGCGAGCCCTTCGACGACCAGGACGACCTGCTCATCGACGAACTCGCCGCCCGCGCGGCCCTCGGCATCGACAACGCGCGGATGTACTCCGCCCAGCGCCGCGCCGCCCTCACCCTGCAGCGCAGCCTCGCCAACACCGCGCTGCCCACGGTGCCCGGGCTGGAACTGGCCGGCCGGTACCTGCCCGCGAGCGACCACGAGGTGGGCGGCGACTGGTTCGACGTCATCGCGCTGCCCGGCGACAGGACCGCCCTGGTCATCGGGGACGTCATGGGCCACGGGGTGCACGCGGCGGCCGTCATGGGGCAACTGCGGACGACGGTGCGCACCCTGGCCCGCCACGACATCCCCCCGGCCGAGCTGCTCCGCTCACTGGACGCGGCCGTCGCCGACGTCGGCGAGAACGAGATGGCGACCTGCGTCTACGCCGTCCACGACCCGGCCGACGGCAGCTGTCTGGTCGCCCGCGCCGGGCACCCGCCCCCTGCGGTGGCCGGGATCGGGAACGAGGTCGCCTTCCTGGACGGCCCGAGCGGAACACCCCTCGGCGTGGGCCGCCGGGACTTCCAGACCGAACGGGTGCTCCTGCCGCCGGGCGGTGTGCTGGTCCTCTACACCGACGGCCTGATCGAGGCCCGCGACCGCAACCTCGACCAGGGCATGCGCCAACTCGCCCGCGCCCTGCGCGATCTCGGCGAGCCGCTCTCCCGGGTCTGCGACCGCGTCCTCGCCCGTCTCCTGCCCCACGGCGCGCAGGACGACGTGGCGATCCTGCTGGCCCGGCCGCTCCACCCCGCCACCGGCCATGAGCCTGCGCACTGAGCGGGCGCCGGCGCCCTGCGGGCCACGCGGGACCGGCCGTGCGGGCCGATACTGGAACCACGCCCCCATGGGCGTCCCTCCCGCCCCGGCGGAGAACCACCCCAGGTGACGCAGCTCGCCCGCTTCTCCCGCACGTGCGACGGTGATAGCGATGGACAACCCGGCCAAGACGTTCAGCGAGTCACCGGAGGACCCGTTCTCGGTGCACGCCGCGGCCTCGGTGGTGCTGGACGACCACGCGTCCGTGGTGGGGTGGAGCACCCGCGCCGAGACGCTGCTCGGCCACCGGGCCCAGGACGTCCTGGGCCGGTCGGCTCCCGAACTCCTGCTCCACCCCGGCGACCTGGAGCTGGTCCTGACCGCCACCGCGGCCTGCGTCCGGGCGGGCGGCTGGTTCGGGGTCGTACCCCTGCTGCACCGGGACGGACGGCGGGTGGAGGTCGGCTGCCGGGTCCGCGCCATCGCGCGGGAGGACCGGCGCCGCGAGTGGTACGTGGTCGCGGCGCCCGCCGCCGAGGTCGTCCGGTGGGAGACGGACCGGTGGGTGCTGGAGGGGTTGTTCCGCCGCTCCCCCATCGGGCTCGCGGTCTACGCCCCCGACCTGACCTTCCTGCGGGTGAACCGGGCGATCACCAAGTTCAGCGGGGTCCCCACGGAGAAGCACCAGGGCCTGCGCACGGGGGACTTCCTCTTCGGGCCGGACGCCGACGCCGTGGACCACCAGTTGCGGCGGGTGCTCGAGACGGGCCGGTCCTCGATCTTCTCCGAGCAGCCCTGCCGGCTGCGCCGCGACCCGCAGCGCGAACTGTACGTGTCCGTCTCGGCGTTCCGGATGCAGGACGACAACGGGCACGTCCTCGGGGTGACCCAGACCGTCGAGGACGTCACGGAGCGCTACCGGGCCCGCCGCAGGCTGGCCCTGCTCAGCGAGGCCGGGGCGCGGATCGGCACCACGCTGGACGTCGGCCGCACCGCCCGCGAACTGGCCGAGGTGGCCGTGCCCGGGCTGGCCGACAGCGCCTCCGTCGACCTGCTGGAGGCCGTGCCCCAGGGTGACGAGCCCGCCCAGGACTCGTTCCGTACGGTCTGCCGCGCGGCGGTCCAGTCGGTCTTCCCGGACACCCAGAAGATCATGTACCCGGTGGGACACACCATCCGCATCCCCCCGGGGTCGACGCAGGCGCGGTCGCTGGCCGAGGGCCGCCCGGTCTTCGAGTCGGACATGCGCCGGGCCCTCGCCTGGCTCGACGAGGACCCCGTGCGGGCCAGGGCCGCCCGCGAGGTCGGCGCGCACTCCCTGATGGTGGTGCCGCTGCTCGCCCGCGGGCTCGTGCTCGGACTGATCAGCCTCTGGCGGACCCGCGGCCGCGAGCCCTTCGAGGCCGACGACCTCACCCTCGCCGAGGAGTTCGCCGCCCGCGCGGCCCTGAGCATCGACAACGCCCGCCGCTACACCCAGCAGCACCAGGCGGCCCTCACCCTCCAGCACAGCCTGCTCCCCGGTGACGTGCCCCGGCACCCCGCCGCCGAGGTGGCCCACCGCTACCTGCCCGCCAACACCGCCACCGGGGTCGGGGGCGACTGGTTCGACGTCATCCCGCTCTCCGGGCTCCGCATCGCCCTGGTGGTGGGCGACGTCGTCGGCCGCGGTCTGCACGCGGCGGCCACCATGGGCCGGCTGCGCACCGCCGTGCACACCCTGGCCCACCTGGACCCCACCCCGGACGAGGTGCTGTCGCACCTCGACGACCTCGTGGACCGGCTCGCCTCGGAACAGCGCGAGAGCCACGAGAACGCCCCACCGGTCGTCGGCGCGACCTGCCTCTACGCCGTCTACGACCCGGTCTCCCGGCGCTGCTCGCTCGCCCGGGCCGGCCATCCGCCCCCCGTGGTCGTCACCCCGGAGGGACGGGCGAGCCTGGTCAACATCCCCCCGGGCCCGCCGCTGGGCCTCGGCGGCCTCCCCTTCGAGACCGCCGAGATCGAACTGGCCGAGGGCAGCATCCTGGCGCTCTACACCGACGGCCTGCTGTGCACCCGCTGCCGCGACCTCGACGACAGCCTCGCGATGCTGTGCGGGGCGCTCACGGCGCCGTCCGGCTCCCTGGAGGAGACCTGCAGCGCCGTCGAGGACACCCTCCTCAAGGCACGCCGCTCCACCGAGGCCGCCGACGACGTGGCCCTCCTCGTCGCCCGGACCCGCGTCCTCGCGCCGGAACAGGTCGCCACCTGGGACCTCCCGCCGGACGCCACGGCCGCCGGACGGGCCCGCACGCTGGTGGAGTCCCAGCTCGCCACGTGGGAGCTGGAGGAGGCGGCCTTCGTGACCGAACTGATCGTCAGCGAGCTGGTCACCAACGCGTACCGCTACGCGGGCGGGCCCATCACGCTGCGGCTGATCCGCGACAGCCACCTCATCTGCGAGGTCTCCGACACCAGCAGCACCTCCCCGCACCTGCGCAGGGCGCGGACGACGGACGAGGGCGGGCGCGGGCTCTTCCTGGTCGCGCAGCTCAGCGAACGCTGGGGCGCCCGCTACACGCGCGAGGGCAAGACGATCTGGGCCGAGCAGCCCCTGCAGGCCGCCTTCTGAGCGGGTACGGCAGGCGGGCACCGCACCTGCCCGGCGTCCCCACCGGCGCTGGTCCCGCACGGCGTCTCGGTGGCCGACGACCCGAAGGCGGTGCAGGCCCGGCCGTCGGTCTCCGCCCGTACGACGACGCGCCCAGCGGGGCCGGCTGTGTCCGGCAGCAGACCTCACGCGACCTGCTGCCCCGCTCGGCGGCCGGGTCATGGGCCGCACGGCAGGTGCCGACCGGCGGCGAACAGCAGCGGACGATCGCCCCCGCCGGGCCGCCCCGCGCAGGGCTCAGCGGGGCGGCAGTGCGGTGCCGCAGCGGGAGCAGTACAGGGCGTCGCTCTCGCCGGCCAGGCGGCCGCAGTCCGCGCAGACGCGGTGCAGCAGGCAGGCCGCTTCGCCCGCGTCACGAGCGGGGGCGAGGCCGGCGATGGTGAGGCCGGGGCGGCGGGCGTGCACCGTGAGGTAGGTCAGCCCCACGGCGCCTGCGGACAGCGCGCGGCAGGAGCCGCGGGGCAGCCAGGCGAGGGCGCCGGGCGCCAGGGTCGTCTGGCGTCCGCCGTCGTCGCCCGACAGGTACCCGCCGCCGTCGACGACGTACAGCAGGACGTCCAGCTCGGCCTCGACGTGCGGCCGGACCTCGGTGCCCGCCGGAAGGCGGATGACGTTGGCGTCGAGCTGGCGGCGGTCCGCGCCGAGCCGCCACAGCGCTCCGCGCTGCCCGACGGGCGTACGGCCGATCAGATCCGCCACCTGGGTGAGGACACCCGGCTCGGGCTTGGTCTCCACGTTCGTCCTCCCTGCAGCTGTGGAACAGCGGAACGGTACTCCGCCCAGGGTGCCGCCGCACGGCGGCGGGGCGGCGGGACGGCGGGACGGCGGTGTCCCGACGCGACGCGCGCTCCGGGGAGGCGGACCATGGGGGCATGACACCGGAGCGGACGCCGCCGGGGAGGCCGTGATGCCAGTGGGCCGGATCGGGATGGTCGTGCACGGTGCGCGCGAGGACGCGAGCGAGGCCGCCGCGGCGGTCGACCGCTGGTGCGCGCGGCACGGGGTCCCCGCGGTGGAGATCGACGTGTGGCGCAAGGACCGGCCCCGGCACAGCGGTCAGGAGGAGGCGGCCACGGCCGGCTACCCGGACCTGATCGTGACCCTCGGCGGCGACGGCACCTTCCTGCGCGGCGCGCGGGTGGCCGCCGCGTGCGGGGCGGCCGTGCTGGGCGTGGACCTGGGGCGGGTCGGCTTCCTCACCGAGGTGTGCACCGAGGACGTGGAGCGGGCGCTCGACTGCGTGCACGAGGGCCGGGCGACCGTCGAGGACCGCATGACGCTCACCCTGCGGGCGTCCCGGCCGCTGGAGATCCCCGAGGGCATCGAGTCCCTGCTGCGGTACGGGCGCGGCCCCGCGCTGCCGCCGCCGCGGGTGCGGCCCGGCGACCCCGAGGACGTGGGCTGGGGCGTGCCGATGGCCGTCAACGCCGTCAACGACGTGGTCTTCGAGAAGCTCGCCCGGGACCGGCAGGCCAGTCTCGCGGTGTACCTGGCGGGCCGTCTGTTCGCGTCCTACTCCGCGGACGCGGTCGTCGTGGCCACCCCGACGGGTTCCACCGCGTACAGCTTCGCCGCGGGGGGCCCGGTGGTCTCCCCGCACATGGACGCGATCGTGTTCACCCCCGTCGCGCCGCACATGGCCTTCGACCGGACCCTGGTGGCGGCCCCGGACGAGGTCCTGGGGGTCCGCGTGCTGACCCGCTCCGGCCGGGTCGCGGTCAGCATCGACGGCCAGCTGAGGGGCGTCCTCGATCCGGGTGACTGGGTCGGGGTGTACAAGGCCCGGCACCGGCTGCGGCTGATCCGGCTGGGCCCGACCGACTTCTACGGGCGGGTGCGCGACCGCTTCCGGCTCAGTGACGCCCCGGCCGCGGCCGCCGACGGGGAGGTCCCGCCGCTGTACCGGCCGAAGTCCCCCGTCCCGCCCGACCTGCGGAACCTGCGCTTCCCACCCCTTGACGGGCACTGACCGCGCCCTGCCGGGCGATCCCCGCCAGCTCACGCGCCGGCCCGGTCAGGTCGCACCCGCGGGCGCGCACCACGCGCAGCGTCCGCGTCAGGTCGAGTCCGGCCACGGGGACGGCGACGACGCTGCCGCTCGCGAGTTCCGCGGTGAGGGCGAGGGAGCTGAGGACGGCCGGGGCGAGGCCGTCGGCGACGGCGGTCTTGATGGCGGTGGTGGAGGGGAGTTCGAGGAGCGGATCGGTGAGCGCGAGACCCGTCCCCTCGGCCAGGGCGTGCTCGAGGTAGCGGCGCGTGCCGGAGCCTCGTTCACGGCTGACCAGGGGTGTCGCGGCGAGTTCGGCGGCGCCGATGCCGGACCGGCGGCGCGCCCAGCGGTGGGAGGGGGCGACGACGACGGTCAGCTCGTCGTGCGCGACCGGCTGGGCGACCAGCCCGCGCGGGACGTCCGGGCCCTCGACGAATCCGAGGTGCACCTCGCCGGCCAGGACGGCCGCGGCCACGTCCTCGGAGTTGCCCGCGGTCAGCGCGACCGTGGTGCGCGGGGCGCCCGCCCGCAGGATGAGCAGCCACTGCGGCAGGAGGTACTCGGCCACCGTCATGCTCGCCGCCACCCGCAGACGGCTCTCCGCGGTGCCGCGCAGCGAGGTGACCCCGGCGTCCAGCGAGGCGGCGGCGTCGACGGCGGTGCGCGCCCAGTCAGCGACGAGCGCGCCGTGCTCGGTGAGCCGCGAACCGCGCGGTGACCGTTCCAGCAGCTGCAGACCGAGCCGGCGTTCGAGGTGCCGGAGGCGGGAGCTCGCGGCCGGCTGGCTGACGCCGTGGGCCCGCGCGGCGGCACCGACGCTGCCGAGGCTAGCGACCGACAGCAGCAGGTCGTACGCCGCCAGGTCGCTCACGCGCTCGGGCAGGGGCATAAGCCCAGTCTATGAGCCCATCCGGAAGTGCTCCCTACCGGTCGTGCCCGGCCGGGGCGACGCTACGGACATGCCTTCGACGCTCGCTCTTCCCTCCCGGCCCGGCGCCCACCCGCGCACCGGGCTGCTGCGGGAGCTGGACCACCCCTCCCAGCTCTTCCGCGACCTCGGCCCCAACTGGTTCGCCTCGGTGATGGGCACCGGCATCGTCGCCACGGCGGCGGCCGGGCTCCCGGCGCACGTACCGGGGCTGCGGACGGCCGCCACGGTCGTGTGGGCGCTGGCGGCCGCCTGGCTGGTGGCGCTCTCCGCGGGCTGGGCGGTGCACTGGACCCGGTACCGCGACCGCGCGCGGGCGCACGCCGGCCACCCGGTGATGGCGCACTTCTGGGGTGCTCCGGCGATGGCGCTGCTGACCGTGGGCGCGGGCACGCTGGCGCTGGGCTCGGACTGGATCGGGCCGCACGCGGCCCTGGCGGTGGACACGGTGCTCTGGTCGGCGGGCACCCTGCTGGGCCTGGTGACCTGGGTGTGGATCCCGTACCGCGCGATGACCGAGCACCGCGTGGGCGACGACTCGGCGTTCGGCGGCTGGCTGATGCCCGTCGTCCCGCCGATGGTGTCCGCCGCCACCGGGGCCGCCCTCGTCCCGCACCTCCCCGCCGGGCAGGCACGGCTGACGCTGCTGCTGGCGTGCTACGCGATGTTCGGGATGAGCCTGATCGCGAGCCTGGTGATCATCCCGCAGATCTGGGGCCGGCTGGTGCGCCACAAGACGGGCCCGGCGGCCATGGTGCCGACCCTGTGGATCGTGCTCGGCCCGCTGGGGCAGTCCGTCACGGCGGCCAATCTCCTGGGGCACGCGGCGCCCACGGCCCTGCCCCGCCCCTACGCCACCGGGGCCGAGGTCTTCGGCTACCTCTACGGCGTGCCCACCTGGGGGTTCGCCATGATGTGGCTGGCCCTGGCGGCGGCGCTCACCGTGCGCACCGCGCGGCGCGGACTGCCGTTCACCCTGACCTGGTGGAGCTTCACCTTCCCGCTGGGCACGTGCGTGACCGGGACGAGCGCGCTGGCGCTGCGGCTGCACTCGACGGCCTTCCAGGGGGCGGCGCTGGTCCTGTACGCGGGCCTGGTGGCGGCGTGGGCGCTCGTCGCGGTGCGGACCGTCCGCGCCGGGGCGCGCGGCACGCTGTTCCTGCCGCCCGCCCCGGCGCCCCGCGCCTGAACGAAGGGGATCACAGACCCTGCCAGGACGGCTTCGCCGCGTAGGTGGCCCGGAAGTAGCCGGCCAGCTTCAGCTTGGACGCGGCCGCCTCGTCGACGACGACGGTGGCGTGCGCGTGCAACTGGAGCGCGGAGGCGGGGACGACCGCCGCCAGCGGGCCCTCGACGGCGAGGGCGACCGCCTCGGCCTTCGCTTCGCCGGTGGCCAGCAGCACGAGGTGCCGGGCTTCCAGGATGGTGCCGATGCCCTGGGTGATGACGTGGTGCGGCACGTCCTCGGGGCGGTCGAAGAAGCGCGCGTTGTCCTTGCGGGTCTGCTCGGTCAGCGTCTTGATCCGGGTCCGGGAGGCCAGCGAGGAGCACGGCTCGTTGAAGCCGATGTGGCCGTCGGTGCCGACGCCGAGCAGCTGCAGGTCCACCCCGCCGGCCGCCGCCAGCGTGCGCTCGTACGCCGCGCACGCCTCGACGATGTCCTCGGCGGTGCCGTCGGGTCCCATGAACGACTCCTGGGCGAGGCCGAGGGGCTCGACGACCTCGCGCAGCACCACGGAGCGGTAGGACTCCGGGTGCCCGGCGGGCAGTCCGACGTACTCGTCCAGCTGGCAGATCCGGGCGCGCGAGACGTCGGCGCGGCCCTCGCCGGCCAGGCCGGCGAGCGCCCGGTAGACCGGGAGCGGGGTCGAACCGGTGGCGACGCCGAGCAGCGCGTCGGGCTTGCGGCGCAGCAGGTCCGCGATGGCACCCGCGATGAGTTCGCCGCCTGCGGTGGCGTCCGGAACGATGACGACTTCCACTTCGGGACCGCCGATCTGGTGAGGGAGACCGCTAACTGGTTTAGACCAATTTAGCAGTCAGGCACCCCGGAGATCCACCGCCGGCCCGGGGGTGCCTTCGGGCGAATGCGGCGCGCGCCGCGTTGGCCGGGACCCCGCCGGTGGTAGCAAGCAGGGACAGGCGCGCAGGACGCGGGCGCACGGCGGGCTCGACGGGGAGGTGCGGACGGTGTCCCGAGGACGGCGGATCCGGATCCGCGTGGGGCGCCGGGAGGTGCGCGGGCCCGCCAGGCGGCCCGGCGTCCGGGTGTTCCCCGCGCTGAACACGGCCGCCGCCTACTCCTGGCGGCTGCTCGTCGTGGGGGCGGTCGTCTACGCCGTGTTCGCCACCCTGGGACGGTTCCACGAGATCGCGGTGGCCGTCTTCCTCGGGCTGGTCGGCACCGCGATGCTGCGACCGCTGGCCGATCTGCTCGCCCGCGTGATCCCGCGTTCGCTGGCCGTCGCCGTCTCGCTGATCGGCAGCATCCTGGTCGTGTTCGGCATCCTGGCCATGGTCGGCGAGGTGGTCGCCGGCGAGACGGCCGGGCTGCAGCGCGAGTTCGGCGCGGGGCTGGCGCGGATCGAGCGCTGGCTGCAAGCCCCGCCGTTCCGGCTCGACCCCAAGGCGCTCGACGACCTCCAGTCGAAGATCGGGCAGTGGCTGTCCACCCACCGGTCGGCCCTGATCAGCACCGCACTGAGCGGCGCCGGGCGCCTGGTGGAGGTGCTGACGGTCTTCGCGCTGGCGCTGTTCTGCTCGGTGTTCTTCCTGCACTCGGGCGACCGGCAGTGGTCCTGGTTCTGCGGGCAGCTGCCGCGGACGGTGCGCGGCCGGGTGTCCGCGGCCGGCCGTGCGGCATGGCGCACGTTCACCGGCTACACGCACGGGATCGTGCTGGTGGCGGCGACCAACGCGATCCTGGTGGGGGTCGCCCTGTTCCTGCTGGGGGTGCCGCTCGCGCTGCCGCTGGCGCTGCTGGAGTTCTTCGCCGCCTTCGTGCCGCTGATCGGCTCCCCCATCGCCCTGGCGGTCGCCGCCGTGGTGGCGCTGGCCGCGAACGGACCCGTCGTGGCGGCGGTCGTCGTCTGCCTGATCGTCGTCATCGGCCAGATCGAGGGCCATGTGCTGCATCCGATCGTGATGAGCTGGGCGGTGCGCCTGCATCCGGTGGTGGTCGCGCTCACCGTCATCGGCGGCGCCATCGCCGCCGGGGTCATCGGCGCGGTGGTGGCGGTCCCGCTCGTCTCCGTCCTCTGGTCGATGTACCAGGCACTGCGCACCACGGAGTAGGACGCGCAAGTTTTTGCGGTGCTTCCGCAACGCCGTGTCGGCTGCACGACACTCCAGCGCAAGCCCATGCCAGGTGAGATGAAAGCCCGGTCGAGGGCATAGACGCCCGGAAACACCTCTGCAACTATCGGCTCGGGCCGCGCAATTACCAAAGCAATCAATGCAATTTTCTCCGCGTGGCAGCCGCACCGCATGTGACATGTCATGGCACCAACAACTCTGACGAGAGGCACAGGGACGACATGCCAAGGAAACGGTTCATCCAGCGGCTGCTGGCGGGGGTGATCGCGGCGGGCCTGGTGCTGCTCGGCCAGTCGGCGCTGCCCGCCGCGGCCGCCGGCGGCCCCAACCTCGCCGCGGGGGCGCCGGCCACCGCGAGCAGTTCCCACGCCGAGTACGGGGTCGCCAACGTCACCGACGGCAACCAGAACACCTACTGGCAGAGCGCGGGCAGTTCCTTCCCGCAGTGGGTCCAGGTCGACCTGGGCAGCAGCACCAGCATCGACCAGGTCGTCGTCAAACTCCCCGCCGCCTGGGAGGCCAGGACCGAGACCTTCGCGGTCCAGGGCAGCCCCGACGGCTCCACCTTCTCCACGCTGTCCGGCTCGGCCGGGCGGAACTTCGGCCCCGGTTCCGGCAACACGGTAACCATCGACTTCTCGGCCACCACCACCCGGTTCGTACGGCTGAACATCACCGCCAACACCGGCTGGCCCGCCGCCCAGGTCTCCGAGCTCGAGGTGCACGGCTCCGCCGTCTCCACCGACAACCTCGCCCAGGGCCGCACCCTGACCGCGAGCAGCGGCAACGCGCCCTACGTCGCCGCCAACGCCAACGACGGCAACCAGACCACCTACTGGGAGAGCTCCAACAACGCCTTCCCGCAGTGGCTCCAGGCCGACCTCGGGTCCTCCGTCGCGGTCACCAAGGTGGTGCTGAAGCTGCCGCCCTCGTGGGAGGCACGGACGCAGACGCTGTCCCTGCGCGGCAGCACCAACGGCTCGTCCTTCAGCGACCTGGTGGCGTCCCGCGACTACACCTTCAACCCGGGCGACAACAACACCGTCACGATCAGCCTGAGCAGCACGACCACCCGCTACCTGCGCGTCAACGTCACGGGCAACACCGGCTGGGCCGCCGCGCAGCTGTCGGAGCTGGAGGTCTACGGCCCCGCCACCGGTGACACCACCGCGCCGAGCGCGCCCACCGGCCTGGCCTACACCGAGCCCGGCTCCGGCCAGATCCGGCTGACCTGGAACGCCGCCGGTGACAACGTCGGCGTCACCGGCTACGACGTCTACGCCAACGGCGAGCTGCGCACCAGCGTCTCCGGCAGCACGCTCACCTTCACCGACAACCAGCCCGACAGCGCCACCGTCAGCTACTTCGTGCGCGCCAAGGACGCGGCCGGCAACGTCTCCGGCAACAGCAACACCGTCACCCGGACGGGCTCCGGCGGCGACACGCAGGCGCCCAGCCAGCCCGGCAACCTCACCCTCACCCAGCCCGGCTCCGGCCAGATCAAGCTGACCTGGACCGCCTCCACCGACAACGTCGGCGTCACCGGCTACGAGGTGTACGCCAACGAGGTCCTGCGCACCACGGTGTCGGGCACCATGCTCACGTACACCGACAGCCAGCCCGACACCGCGACCGTCTCCTACTACGTGAAGGCCAAGGACGCGGCGGGCAACCGCAGCGTCGCCAGCGCCACCGTCACCCGCAACGGCTCGGGCGGCACCGGCTCCAACATGGCCGTGGGCAAGCCGATCACGGCATCGTCCAGCACCCAGAACTTCGTCGCGGCCAACGCCAACGACAACAGCGTCACCACCTACTGGGAGGGCGCCGGCGGCAGCTACCCGAACACGCTGACCGTCTCCCTCGGGGCGAACGCCGACGTCACCTCGCTGGTGCTCAAGCTCAACCCCGACGGCGCCTGGGGCACCCGCACCCAGACCGTCCAGGTGCTCGGCCGGGAGCAGGGCGCGAGCGGCTTCACCAGCCTCAAGGCGGCCGCCGACTACACCTTCAACCCGTCCTCCGGGAACACGGTGACCATCCCGGTCAGCGCCCGGGTCGCCGACGTACGGCTGCAGTTCACCGCCAACAGCGGTGCGGCCGCGGGCCAGGTGGCGGAGTTCCAGGTGATCGGCACCCCGGCGCCGAACCCGGACCTGACCGTCACCGGCATGTCCGTCTCCCCCGGCGCACCGGTCGAGACCGACTCGGTGAGCCTGTCCGCGACCGTGCGCAACATCGGCGAGCTCGCCTCGGGCGCCACGAACGTCACCTTCTACCTGGGCACCACCAAGGTCGGCACCGCCGCGGTCGGCGCGCTGGCCGCGGGCGCCTCGACCACGGTGACGGCGAACATCGGCGTACGGGACGCGGGCAGCTACCCGCTGAGCGCCAAGGTCGACGAGTCCGGGGACGTCATCGAGCAGAACGACACCAACAACACCTACAACAGCCCGACCCCGCTGGTCGTCAGGCCGGTCGACAGCTCCGACCTGATCGCCTCCCCCACCGGCTGGTCCCCCGGCAACCCGGCCAAGG
Source organism: Streptomyces sp. PA03-6a (assembly GCF_033792765.1). Lineage (NCBI taxonomy): Bacteria > Bacillati > Actinomycetota > Actinomycetes > Kitasatosporales > Streptomycetaceae > Streptomyces > Streptomyces sp. PA03-6a. The sequence continues at coordinate 15,155 of NZ_JARAVK010000144.1, forward strand.
GCAACACCGTCACCTTCTCGGTGGCGATCAAGAACCAGGGCACGGTCGCCTCGGCGGGCGGCTCCCACGGCATCACCCTCACGGTCACCGACACCACCTCCGGCTCCGTCGTCAAGACGCTGACCGGCTCCTACAGCGGCGCCATCGCGGCGGGCGCCACCACGAGCCCCGTCCCGCTGGGCACCTGGACCGCCGCCAACGGCAAGTACACCGTCAAGACCGTCATCGCGCCCGACGCGAACGAACTGACGGTCAAGCAGCAGAACAACACCAGCACCCAGTCGCTCTTCGTCGGTCGCGGCGCCAACATGCCGTACGACATGTACGAGGCGGAGGACGGGGTCCTCGGCGGGAGCGCCGCCGTGGTCGGCCCCAACCGCACCGTCGGCGACCTGGCCGGTGAGGCGTCCGGCCGCAAGGCCGTCACGCTGAACAGCACCGGCAGCTCGGTGGAGTTCACCACCAGGGCCAGCACCAACACCCTGGTCGTCCGCTACTCCATCCCCGACGCCGCGGGCGGCGGCGGGATCAACTCGACCCTGAACGTCTACGTCAACGGCAGCTTCCTCAAGGCCATCGACCTCACCTCCAAGTACGCGTGGCTGTACGGCAGCGAGACCGCCCCCGGCAACAACCCCGGTGACGGCAATCCCCGCCACATCTACGACGAGGCCAACCTGATGCTCGGCACGACCGTGCAGGCCGGGGCGAAGATCAAGCTGCAGAAGGACGCCGCCAACGGCAGCCAGTACGCGATCGACTTCGTCAACACCGAGCAGGTCGCGCCGATCGCCAACCCCGACCCCGCGGCCTACACCGCGCCGACCGGGTTCACCCACCAGGACGTGCAGAACGCCCTGGACAAGGCCCGGATGGACACCACGGGCACCCTGAAGGGCGTCTACCTGCCGCCGGGCGACTACGAGACGGGCAGCAAGTTCCAGGTCTACGGCAAGACCGTCAAGATCATCGGTGCGGGCCCCTGGTACACCCGCTTCCACACGCCGACGAGCCAGTCCAACACCGACGCGGGCTTCCGCGCCGACTCCACCGCCAACGGCTCGTCCTTCTCGGGCTTCTCCTTCTTCGGCAACTACACCTCGCGCATCGACGGCCCCGGCAAGGTCTTCGACTTCGCAGGCGTCGCCAACATGACCATCGACAACGTCTGGAACGAGCACACGGTCTGCCTCTACTGGGGCGCCAACACCGACAACATCACCATCACGAACTCCCGGATCCGCGACACCTTCGCCGACGGCGTCAACATGACCAACGGCAGCACGGACAACCACCTCGACAACATCGAGGCCCGTGCCACGGGTGACGACAGCTTCGCCCTCTTCTCGGCGATCGACGCCGGCGGGGCGGACGAGAAGAACAACCTCTACGAGAACCTGACGTCCCTGCTGACCTGGCGCGCCGCGGGCATCGCCGTCTACGGCGGCTACGCCAACACCTTCCGCAACATCCTCGTCGCGGACACGCTGGTCTACTCGGGCGTCACGATCAGCTCCCTGGACTTCGGCTACCCGATGAACGGCTTCGGGACCGACCCGACCAACCTCCAGAACATCTCCATCGTCCGCTGCGGCGGGCACTTCTGGGGCAGCCAGACCTTCCCGGGCATCTGGCTCTTCTCCGCCTCGAAGGTCTTCCAGGGCATCCGCGTCAGCGACGTGGACATCGTGGACCCGACCTACAGCGGGATCATGTTCCAGACGAACTACGTGGGCGGTCAGCCGCAGAACCCGATCAAGGACACGGTCCTCACCAACGTGTCCATCACCGGCGCCCACCGCAGTGGTGACGCCTACGACGCCAAGTCGGGCTTCGGCCTGTGGGCGAACGAGATGCCAGAGGCGGGACAGGGTCCCGCGGTCGGCTCCGTCACCTTCAACAACCTCACGATGAGCGACAACTACCAGAACATCAAGAACACGACGTCCACGTTCACCATCAACACCAATCCGTAGCGGAGGAGCGCGCGAGCGCCGTGGTCCCGGCCGGTTCTCCGGCCGGGACCACGGCGCTCCGTCGTCGCCGCCGCCCTCGCGCAACACGGCGGCGTGCCGCGGCGGGATTCCGCCGCGGCACGCCGTGAAGGGGTGACGGGGTGGGCCGTGCCGGCCACGGGGATGCGGCGGCACGGCCCGGATCGGGTGCCGGTCAGCGGCGGCCGCCCCAGGACTTGACGTCCACGACCTGGCGGTGGTCGTTGCGCAGGGTGGCGACGTCGCGGCGGTCCCAGACGGAGTTGCGGCGGTCCTGGAAGACGTCGCGCCGGCCGTCGCGGCCGAAGCCGGTGTGGACGCGCACCTTCGAGTGCCCGGCGAGCCACACGTTGTTGAAGCGGTAGCGGTTGCCGTCCCGGTCCGACAGGCTCCAGCCGCGCAGGTTGACCGAGCCGCGGCCCGTGTTCACCACTTCGATCCATTCGTCACCGCCGCGGCCGCCGCGGCCGTGGCCGTGGCCGTCACGGGTGTTGACGTCACCGATGACCACCCGGGACCGGCCGTGGTCGCGGCTCTCCGCAGCGCCGGCCGGCAGGGCGGCGGCGGCCACGACCGCTCCGGAGGCGAGGACGGTGGCGATGACGCGACGGGTGATACGAGCAGACATGATGCCCCCTCAACAAAGGTGCGGTCCCGGTCCTTTCGGGCCGTTCCCGCGGTGCGGATGCTTCGGCGGTTGCCGATGACCCCACTCTGGCCCAGCGGCGACGCGCACAACCGGAACAATCGCTTCGCGTTACAGAATGCGGACATATCCGTAACTGTTAGCTGTAAGCGACATCTGTCAATCTCGACTGAAATATCGACTACCTGCGCGATGCATCCATCCGGCGGGCACCGCTGCCCGGGCCTTTCCGTGTCACCCACACGAGTGCCCTGATCGCCGGGCGGCCCCCGGCAGCCGGAGGAAGGCCTCCGTAACGGAGAATCGCGCCATGACGACACGCGACACGGACCACGGGGGCGGCCCGGGACACGGCCACGGCTACCTGCTGGACAACCGCCGGGCCGAGGCGGGGACACGCTTCGACGCCTTCGCCGAGCTCTTCGACCCGGTGACGTTCCGGCACGTCGACGCCCTCGGCATCGGGGCGGGGATGCGCTGCTGGGAGGTGGGTGCCGGCGGCGCGTCGGTGCCCCTCGGACTGGCCGCGCGGGTCGGCCCCGGCGGCGCCGTGGTCGCCACCGACATCGACGTGTCGTGGACCCGGGACGCCGCGGGCGGCGTGGTCGAGGTGCTCCGGCACGACGTCGCCGCCGACCCCGCGCCGCCGGGCGGGTTCGACCTCGTCCACGCCCGGCTGGTGCTGGTGCACGTCACCGACCGGGCGGAGGCGCTGCGGCGCATGGTCGGCGCGCTCCGCCCGGGCGGCCTGCTGCTGCTGGAGGACGCCGATCCCGGGCTGCAGCCGCTGCTCTGCCCGGACGAGTCCGGACCCGAGCAGCGGCTCGCCAACCGCCTGCGCTCCGGCTTCCGCACGCTGATGGCCGGGCGCGGCGCGGACCTGGCCTACGGGCGGACGCTGCCGCGGCTGCTGCGGGAAGCCGGGCTGGAGGAGGTCGGGGCCGACGCGTACTTCCCGATCACGTCACCGGCGTGTGCGGTCCTGGAGGCGGCGACGGTGCGGCACATCAGGGACGGGCTCGTGGCGGCCGGACTGGCCACCGACGAGGAGGTCGACCGGCATCTGGCGAACGTCGCCACCGGCACGCTCGACCTGGCGACGGCGCCCATGGTCTCCGCCTGGGGTCGCCGACCGCTCAGCGCGGCGGGCTCCAGTCCGGATCGCGGCCGGTGAGTCCGACCAGCCGGTCCAGCGCCGGCGCGGAGTCCGGGACGGGTACCGGCCGGCCGAAGGGCCCCGAGCGGTCGCCGGAGGCCGTCCGGAAGCCGGTGAGCAGGGCGATCGCGGCCTGCACGGCGGACTCGTCGGGGCGGTGGTCGAGCCCCGTCGCGCGGGCCAGGTCCCAGCCGTGGACCAGCAGCTCGTTCAGGGCGAAACGGCCCGCGGCGTCCGCGGGCAGGGTGATTCCACCGGCCCTCGTCTCGCCCTCCCAGGCCCCGGGGTCCCGCCAGGCCGCGGACACCTCCGTCAGCAGGACGGGCAGCAGGTCGCGCCAGGCCGGCGGGAGCTCGGGGACCGCCGCGCCGGGGTCGCCGTCCGTGGTGGGGCCGAAGTCCTTGCGGGCGGCGTCGCGGAATGCGGCACAGAGCCCGGCGATGTGCCCGATGAGGTGCGCCACCGTGTAGTCGGGACACGGCGTGGGCGCGTCGAGGTGCTCGTCGTCGATCCGCTCCAGCAGCGCGCTCACGTCCCGGGCGGCCGGGCGGAGGTCGGGATGATGCGTCATGGGGTTCCCCCGGGGGTCGGTTGTCGTCACCGCTGAGGACCGGTGCGGCGCCGGAAACTCATCGCGGGACGCGAGGACAGCCCTCCTGCGGTCGAGTCCCGGCAGGTCACGGCGGTGAGGCACGCACCGCGTGCCTCAGATCTTGACGGCGGGCAGTATTGGTCTGTGGGAATCCTTGGGTGTGCCAGGGCCGGGTGGGCGTGACGGGTGGACATGCGCGGCACGCTGTTCGCCGACGCCCCTGACGGTTTCCCCCGGTCCAGAGGCGCCGCCTTCGCCGTCGTCGACGCACGGGGCACCGTGACGAACTGGACCCCCGGCGCGGAGCGGCTGCTCGGCTGGACGACCGCCGAGGCCTGCGGGCCGGTGTCCCGGCTGCTGTGGCCACGCCCCGACGGCGCCCGCGTCGCGGGCATCATGAGCGCGGAGCACTCGGTCTTCCTGGGCCCCCTGCTGCTGCGGCACCGGGAGGGCGAGCCGGTCGCGGTGGTGCTGTGGGGACATCCCCTCGCGCCGGACCGCTGGCTGCTGCAGGCGGAGAACGCCGAGGCGGTGCGGCAGGACGACCTGCTCGGCGCGCTGCTGCGCGGCCTGTTCACCGAGTCGCCGTTCATCATCGACGTCTTCGACACGGACCTGCGCTTCCTGGCCCGCAACGACTCCCAGATCCGCGCGACGGGCTTCCCCGAGGACTTCGTCGGGTGCACCATGCGCGAGGTGGCGCCGCCCGGGCTGCTGGACCCGGACGCCTTCGAGGCACGCCAGCGGCTGGTGCTCAGCTCGGGCCGGGCGATGATCGGCAGCGAGGTGCGCGGCCGCGACCCCCGCGACCCGGACCGGGACACGGTCTGGTCGGAGACGATCCTGCCCCTGCGCGGCGCCGACGGTGACGTGGTGGCCCTGGCGCACATGGTCTTCGACCTCACCACGGAGGCCCGGGCGCGGGAACGGCTCGACCTGGTCAACGAGGCCAGCGCGCGGATCGGCAGCACCCTGGACGTGCTGCACACGGCGCAGGAGCTGACGGACGTGGCCGTGCCGCGGTTCGCCGACTTCTCCTACGTCAACCTGGTGGACTCGGTGCTCGGTGGTGAGGAGCCGCTGCCCGGGCCGGTCGCCGACACGGTGCCCCTGCGCCGCGCCGCGGCGACGATGGTCCCCGGCGGCCCGGCGCGCACCGTGGTGGCGCCGGGCGACGTGGACACCTTTGCGTCCCTGCCCGGCGCCCCGGCCGCACGGGCCCTGGCCACCGGCAAGCCCGTCCTGCTCACGGGCGAGGAACTGCTGGTCGAGCTGGAGGCCGCCGATCCCGCCCGGGCGGAGCTGATCCAGGGTTTCGCCGTCCGGTCCTGGCTCCTGGTGCCGATGTTCGCGCGCGGGGCGGCGCTGGGCGTGGTGCTCTTCATCCGCTTCACCCGGGCACACTCGTTCGAGGCGGACGACGTCATGCTCGCGCAGGAGTTCGTCGCGCGCGCCGCGGTCTGCATCGACAACGCGAGCCGCTACACCCGCGAACGGGCCACGGCGCTGGCGCTGCAGCGGAACCTCCTGCCGCAGCGGCTGCCGGCGCTGGCGACCGTGGACGCCGCCTCGCGCCACCTGGCACGGGGCGGCCACGCCGGGCCCGGCGGCATCTGGTTCGACGTCATCCCGCTCTCCGGCGCGCGTACCGCTCTGGTGATCGGCGAGGCGGGCGGGCACGGGCTGCACTCGGCGGTGTCCATGGGCCGGCTGCGGACGGCCGTGCGGACGCTGGCGGACCTGGACATGGCCCCGGAGGAACTGCTCACGCACCTGAGCGACCAGGTCAAGCGGTTCCACGAGGAACAGGGCGGGCCCACCCCCGGGGTCTCCGCCCCGACGTGCCTCTACACGATCTTCGACCCGATCACCATGCGCTCCGCCGTGGCGAGCGCCGGGCACGCGATGCCGGCGCGGGTGAGCCCCGACGGCGAGGTCTCGGTGGCCGGGACCCCGGCGACGCCCGCGCTGGGCACCGGCGGCGTGCCCTTCGAATGCTCGGAGGTGGCCCATGCCGACGGTGACCTCCTCGCCCTGTACACCGAGGGGTTGCTCGCCCCGGCGTCCGGGGACGGGGCGGTGCTCCGGCTCGGCGAGGCGCTGGCCGGGGCCGGTCGCGGGTGCGGGCCCGGCGAGATCGCCGACGAGGCGCTGCGCCGGCTCGTGCCGGGCGGGCATCCCGGGGAGGACGTGGCACTCCTGGTGGCACGGCTGCACCGTCTGCCGCCGGACCGCCACGCCACCTGGGACCTGGCGGGCGCGCCGGAGTCGGTCGGGCGGGCGCGCGGTCTGGTGACCCGGAAGCTGGCCGAGTGGGACCTCGCGGAACTGGAGTTCACCACCGAACTGCTGGTCAGCGAACTCGTCACCAACGCGATCCGCTACGGCTCACCGCCGGTGCGGCTGCGGCTGATCCGCGACCGCCGGCTGATCTGCGAGGTCGGCGACGGCAGCAGCACCTCCCCGCACGTCCGGCGCGCCCTGGAGACGGACGAGGGCGGACGCGGGCTCTACCTGGTCTCGCAGCTCGCCTCCCTGTGGGGCACGCGCTACCACGCCCGCGGCAAGACCATCTGGGCCGAGCAGCCGCTGCCCGCACCGGGCGGGGACGACGGCGGCTGACCGGGACCCGGTCCCGGCAGGGCCCGACACGGCAAATTTCCCGATTCTGCAACATCGGGCCGGTTCGCCGTCGATGGCGTTGACACCGTCACGACCGAACTCCCACCCTGGTGAATACGTGAGCGACATTTCTACCGGAAAGGGACGAATCATGGCGATAGGCAGGGCGAACCGCAGCCGAATCCGGCACCTCGTCGGAGCGTCGTGCGCCGCAGCGCTGCTCGCCGGAACGGTGGGCGTGGCGAGCGCACAGGCGGCGCCTCAGACGACGAAAGCCACGACGGAGGCCTCACGCCTGGCGCCCGGCGAGGACTGCACGAGCTACCACAACGACAGCGACGGCAACCCCGTATGGGAGCCGCCGGGCTGCACCCCGCCATGAGGTGAGCCGGCCCGCCCGCACGTCCGCTAGAACGTGATCACCGACACCGAACCGGAGGTCGCGTCGGCCACGTAGACGCGGCGCTCGTCCGGCGACACCGCCACCCCCTCAGGGCTGGAGCCCACCGCGATCGCGCCGCCCACCGTACGGTTCTCCTCGGTGTCGATCACCGACACCGAACCGGAACCCCCGTCGGCCACGTAGACGTGCCGCCCGTCCAGGGACATCGCCATCCCCGCGGGGCTGGAGCCGACGGCGACGGGATCGCCGACCGTACGCTTCTTCGCCGCGTCGATCACCGACACCGAACCCGATCCCCCGTTGGCCACGTACACCCGGCTCCCATCCGGCGACACCACCACCCCCTCAGGGCGACGGCCGACGAGTACGGGATCACCCACCGTACGGTTCTCGGCGGTGTCGATCACGGACACCGAGGCCGAGGTCCTGTTGCGGCCGAAGCTGGTCACGTAGACCCTGCGCCCGTCGGGAGACACCGCCACCCCCCGCGGGAAGCGGCTGACGGGGATGGGATCGCCGACCGTGCGGTTCTTCGCGGTGTCGATCACCGACACCGAACCGGACGTCCCGTTGGCCACGTAGACCCGGCTCCCGTCCGGCGACACCGCCAGCCCCTCCGGGCTGGAGCCCACGGAGATCGCATCGCCCACCGTGCGGTTGCTCGCTGTGTCGATGACCGAGACCGAGCCCGCGTAGTTGTTGGTCACGTAGACCTTGCGCCCGTCCGGTGAGACCGCCACCCCCTTCGGGAAGCGGCCCACGGGGATGGGGTCGCCCACGGTGCGGTTCAACTCGGTGTCGATCATCGACACCGACCCCGAGCTGTAGTTGGCCACGTAGCCCCGGCCCCCGTCCGGGGACATCGCCACCCCGTGCGGGGAGTCGCCGACCTTGATCGACTGCACGGATGTCGGTGTGGTGTGCCCAGGGCCCGGGGAGGGGGACTGCGCCAGGTAGATGCCGCCGCCCACCAAGGCCAGCGCCACCAGCACCACCGCGGCGACGAGCCCGGCCCGCCGGCGCCGTGGCCGGGGCGGACCGGAGCGCGGCGGGCCCCCGCCGTCCTTCGGCGGCAGCGGGCCCGGGGGCGGGCCGGGCCGTTCGCGTTCCTCCTGCCCGGCCGGCGGCGGGAGTTCGGCCGGCGGCGGGAGTTCGGTCGTCGGGGCGGCCGACGACTGGGGGCGCGGCGGCTTCGGTGCGGGGGACCGCTCGGGCGGTGGGGTC
>NZ_JARAVK010000145.1:0-23734 GCF_033792765.1 Streptomyces sp. PA03-6a
ATTTGAAAGAGGTCTCTGGGGTCCGGAAATTTGTTAAAGGACAGACCTATGGTGAGCGTCCTGTCACGAAAGGGTCGTGGTCGATGTGATGGCGGTGGCGTGCACGGGGGGCCCAGGCCGGAAGCCCCCTGCTGACCGGCGGTGCGGGCGATGACGGGGGCCTGGCAGGTGGTGGCGCAGGGCCTCGGGTCGGCGGGTGATCCGGCGCAGTTGCTGCCGGCCCGTCAGCAGATGGCCTTCACTCTGGGCTTCCACATCATCCTGGTGCCGTTCGGTGTCGCCCTCACCACGCTGATGCTCATCGCGAACCACCGCGGTCTGCGCCGCGGGGACGCCGACGCCATGCTGCTGGCGCGGCGCTGGTCGAAGGTGGCCGCGGTGCTCTTCGCCGTGGGGGCGATCACGGGCACCGTCCTCTCCTTCGAGCTGGGCATCCTCTGGCCGGGCCTGATGCGCGGGTACGGGCCGGCCTTCGGGTTCCCGTTCGCCATCGAGGGGCTGTTCTTCTTCCTCGAGGCGATCTTCGTGTCCCTCTACATCTACGGCTGGGACCGGCTGTCGCCGTGGGCGCACTTCTGGACGGGCGTACCGGTGGCGCTCTCCAGCATCGGGGGCGCGGCCGCCGTCATCGCGGCCAACAGCTGGATGAACCAGCCCGGCGGCTTCACGATGCGCGACGGGAAGATCGTGGCCGTCCGGCCGGCGGAGGTCTTCTTCAACGGGGCGTTCCGGTGGGAGTTCCTCCACATGCTGCTCGCCGCGTACATCGTCGCCGGTTTCGCGGTGGCGAGCGTCTACGCGGTCGGCATGCTGCGGGGCCGTACGTCCCGCTACCACCGCACCGGGTTCCTCATCGGCTTCGTCACCGCCGCCGTCGCGCTGCCCCTGCAGGTCGTGGTGGGCGACACCATCGCCCGGTACGTGTACCAGGCCGAGCCCGCCAAGTTCGCCGCGGTCGAGCTGCTGCCGCAGACCGGCACGCACGTCCCGGAGACGCTCGGCGGGGTACTGGTCGACGGCGAGGTCAGGTACGGGCTCCCCGTACCGGACATGGCCTCCCTGCTGGCCGGATTCCACCCGTCCACCGAGATCAAGGGGCTCGACGCGATCCCCGCGGACGTACGCCCCTCGGACCGGATCGTGAGCACCGTCCACCTCGCCTTCGACGTGATGGTCGGGCTGTCCTTCGCCCTGCTGGCGCTCGTCGTGTGGTTCCTCTGGCTGTGGTGGCGGCGGCGCTCCCTGGAACGGCAGCCGTGGTTCCTGCGCTGCTGCGCGGTCAGCGGGCTCGCCGCCGTGGCCTGCCTGGAGACCGGATGGATGGTCACGGAGCTGGGCCGCCAGCCCTGGACCGTCGTCGGCCACCTCCTCACCCGCGACGCGGTGACCACCCAGGGCAACCTGTGGCCGTTCTTCGGGTCGGTCGTCGTCATCTACGCGGCCGTGGGCGCCGGCGCGGTGACGGTGCTGCTGTCGATGAAACGGCGCTGGCAGGCCGGGGACGACGACAGCGTGGACGTCCCCTACGGTCCGCGCAGCGGCCCGGAACCCGTCGCTGCGCGAGCCGGGACGGAGCGGTGATGCCGGAAGCTGTCGCGGCCTTCCTCTTCCTCGGCGTCATCGCGTACTGCCTCTTCGGCGGCGCGGACTTCGGCGCCGGTTTCTGGGACCTGACGGCGGGCGGGGCCGAGCGGGGCCGGCGCCCCAGGCACCTGATCGACACCTCCGTCGGCCCGGTGTGGGAGGCCAACCACACCTGGCTCGTCTACTGCCTGGTCTTCCTCTGGTCGGGGTTCCCGGCCGCGTTCACCGCCATCACCACGACCCTCTACGTCCCGCTGGGCATCGCCGTCCTGGGCATCGTGCTGCGCGGCGCCGGCTTCGCCTTCCGCAAGGCCTCGCTGCGCACCCCCGAGCAGCGGGTGTACGGGGTCGCGTTCGCCGCCTCGTCCGTCCTGACCCCGTACTGCTTCGGATCGATCGCCGGGGGCATCGCCTCCGGGCGCGTGCCCTCGGCGGGCAACGGGAACGCCGTCACGAGCTGGCTGAACCCCACCTCGGTGCTCGGCGGCGTGCTGGCCGTCCTCGTCTGCGCCTACCTCGCCGCCACCTACCTGTACGTGGCGGCCCGTCAGCAGCGCGACCACACCCTGCAGCGGCACTTCCGCAGCAGGGCCCTGTGCGCCGCCGTGCTGACCGGAGCCGTCAGCATCGCCGGCGTCTTCGTGCTGCAGCAGGACTCGCCGCACCTGTTCCGCCGTCTCAGTCACGGCGCCCTGCCGCTGGTGCTGCTGGCGGCGCTCTGCGGGGTCGCGACCACGGTCATGGTGTGGCGTCAGCGGACGAGGTTCCTGCGCGGGCTCGCCGCGGCCGCGGTCGCCCTGGTCGTGCTCGGGTGGGGCGTCGCCCAGTACCCGTACCTCCTCGGCACCCATCTGGAGATCGGCGAGGCCGCGGCCCCGCAGGCCACCCTGGCGGTGACGATCGGCGTCGCCGTCGTGGCCGGACTCCTCATCTTCCCCTCCATCGCGCTCCTGTTCCGGCTCGCCAACCGGGGCAGCCTGCGGCCGGGGGATCAGGAACCGGCCGAGCCGCGGCCCTGAGGGCACGTCCGCCCGGGCGCACGTGAACGGGGGGAGAGGGGGAGGCGATTGCCCGCCGATGCCTGCGTGTACGCGCCAGGTCATCAGCGGGTCCGGGTTCTCGCGGGCCGAGGTCGCCGTGGCGTGGGCCGCGATCCTGCTCGTCATGGGGCAGCCGAGCGGCGAGTCCCCGGCCGGGGACTCGCCGTCATGGGGCGTTCGCGTCCCGGGCGTGCCGCAGACGGCGGGGCGCCCGGGGGCCGGAGTGCCGGCTCCCCTCGCCGGGACCATGGGCCCCGCGTTGCGGTGTCCACGGTGGCGGGCACGCCCGGCGGTCCGGTCGGCGGGCACGCACCCTGTGATGACCGCGGCCCGGCCGGCGTACCCCTGGGGAGGGTACGCCGGCCAGGCCCACCGGTCAGCCGGAGAGGCCGAGCACGGTCTCGCCCGAACGGCCCGCCCCGGTTCCGGTCACCCGTACCGTCAGCGTCCGTCCGTGGCCGTGCGGGACCGTGACGAACGCGTGGGCGAAGCCCGCGGCCGTCGCGCGGCCGGAGCCGACGACCCGGCCGTCGAGCCGCACGGTGAACCGTTCACTCGGCGACAGGCCCGCCGCGGTGACCGACGCCGTGGAACCGGCGGCCGCCTCCCTGGGCATGGTGTCGACCACGAACGGCGACCGGGACCCGGAGCCGTGCACCGGTTCGAGGTCGTCCGCGTCCACCGGCGGCACGAGGATCCGCCGCACCGCCAGGGCCTGGAAGATCGGGCCCTGGATCTCGTAGTACGCGGTGGCCCACAGCGGCCGCCCGGCGGGCACCGTGACGGTCCGGGAGATCGGCGCCCCCTCCTGCGGGCTGCGCGTGGTGGGGATGCGCTCGTCGAGGAGGAGCGAGCTGCCCGCGTAGATCTCCGGGCCCTCGCCGACGGTCAGGGCGAATCCCCCGCTGTACGCCGCGGGACGGTTGGTCACGGTCATCCTCAGCGGCGCGGGGCCGCCGTGGTGCTTCGCCGGGGTGCCGCGCTGGAAGGTCGCGTAGAACGGCTCCACCATCGCGGGCCGGCCGGTGCGCCCGGCACGGTCCTTGTTCCGGTACGTGGCCACGGTCGTCCCGTCGAGCACGAGGTCGAGGCGGTCCACCCCGGTCGTGTCGTAGGAGCGGGTGAACGTGTCCTCGGGATCGGTCTGCAGCGTGGCGAGGACCAGGTCGCCGTTGGTCAGCTTGTAGCGCAGCGTCGGGAAGACCGGCACCTCCGAGTTGTTGGTGTAGCTCACCTGCGCGGTGTGCGCCGTGCTGCGGTCCTCGGTGATGGACGCGGTGCTCGCCTTGACGGCGGTGGGCATCCAGGTCACCGACTTGGTCTGCCCGGTGCGGCCGTGGCCCGCGACCACGGCGAGGGTGGCGGTGAGCTTCCCCGGCCTGGTCTCGACCGGGTCGGACTTCCAGGCGGACCAGGGCAGTTCGCCCGCGTCGACGGCGAGCGTCCGGTCCAGGTAGGTGCCGGAGGCGCCGCGGACGGTGATGCGCACCGTGCCCTTGCCCTTGACGGCGGTGGTCATCGCGGCCAGCGGGTTGCCGTCGAAGGCGTGGGCGTCGGAGTGCTCGGCGTCGCCCAGGACCAGCTTGGCGACGGTGAAGGAGCCGCCCGCGCTCCGGCTGCCGTACCTGACCTCCAGGGTCTGCTTCCCGGTGGCGATGTCGGCCGGGAGGGTGACGAGACGGCCCACGCCGCCGTCGTCGGTGGTGCGTCCGGTCGCCAGCACCCGGTTGGTGCCCTTCACCCGGATCTGGAAGTCGACGGCCGGGGTCAGGTCCTTCGCCACGACGACGGCGGACTGGCCCGGCACGGCGTAGGCGGGCTTGACGGCGACCGTGGGCCGGGCGCCGGGGGAACCGCCGGGCGGGCCGGTGCGCGGGTCACCGGTGACGGTCACGTAGGTGGTCCGTCCGGTGTCGCCGTACGTGACGCGGCCGAGGTACACCGCTCCGGCCCGCAGGCCCTTCCAGGACAGGGTGACCGGGGTGGTGCCGCCCGCGTGCAGGGCCGCCGTGGCGGGCTGCGCGGTGAACGAGCCCTCGGCGCCCTTGTCGCCCAGGGCGAAGCTGGTCACCGTGAAGTCGAGCGGTCCGGACCCGGCGAAGAAGTCCACCTCGACCTCGTACAGACCGGGTTCGGGGTCCTCCAGGTCGAGCTGCTCGTCGGCGGACTCGGTGGCCGCCCGGTCGACCAGCGCCGTGTCGCCGTACTCGTTGAGCCGGTACACCGACAGGTCCAGGTCGGCCGAGTCGTCGGCGGCGTCGAGGGCGAAGCGGGCGTGCTCCGTCCCGGCCGGCACCTCCACGACGTGGGTCCGCGCGGGTCCGCCGACCGTTCCCGAGTCCTGGACCCGCAGGCCGCGGGAGAGCCCGGTGAGGTCCAGCGGCACGTCGCGGTCCTCTCCGCCCTTGAGGGGCAGGGTGGTCCGGCCGGTGCTCCCCGCGGCGGCGACCGCCGTGGGCGCCACCAGGGTCACCGGTCGTACGGCGACCGCGCTGCGCACGCTCTGCCCACCGGCGCGCCAGGTCAGGTACCCCGTGGCGTACTCGCCCAGCGGCGCGGTGGTCCGGGTGAACGTCACCTTGAACGTCCTGGACTGCCCCGCCGCGGTGAAGGTCAGCGACCGCGGCTCGACGACGGTGTCCACGCCCGGGATCCGCACGGGGTCGGCGGTGAAGGTGCCGGGCCCCGTCGACGTCACGGTGCGGGTCACGGTCTGCCGGCCGGCCAGCGAACCGACGCCGATCGACGCCAGGTTGAGGTCGGACGGCGCGGGCGCCGTACGGTCGCCCTTGACCCCGGCGACGTACCGCGCCCAGTCGTCGGGACCGTTCAGGTACAGCAGCCCGGGGTGCAGGTAACGGGTCGCGTCCACCTGGCCGTTGCCCTGGGCGAAGACGTCCTCCGACGCTTCCCCCGCGGCCGTCACGGTGGGCCGGGTGGTGGTCATCAGCGCGGACTTGATCTCGGCCGGGGTCGCCTGCGGGTGCAGGCCGAGGTAGAGCGCGCCGAGACCGGCCACGTGCGGGGACGCCATCGAGGTGCCCGACATGAAGGTGAAGCTCGGCCGCCCACCGGCGGCGTTGGCGCCGTCGGCGAGGACGGCCACACCCGGAGCCGCGAGGTCGGGCTTGATCAGGTCGCCGCCGTCGGCCTGGACCGGGCCGCGCGAGGAGAACCCGGCGATCTGCGGGACCGCCGCCGACGCCAGCCGGTGCGGGTTGCCGGCCACCAGGGTGGCCGTGGGCGCGTCGGTGGCGGCGTACGAGACCAGCGCGTCGTAGCCGTCCGCGTCGACGGCGATCGTCGGGACGGCGTGGGTGTCGAGGTCCGTCGAGTCCGGCGAGGGGTTCACCAGGACCATCCCGATGCCGCCCGCGCGCTTCACCTCGGCCGACTTGGCCGCCCGGTCGTACGTGCCGCGCTCGCACAGCACGATCGCGCCCTTGACCTTGGCACCGTCCAGGCTGTCGGGACCGCACAGCTGCGGCCGGACGGAGATCGCGGTCCCGGCGCCCGAGGCGGCGACCAGCGGGCCGGTCACCTTGCGGCCGTCCGCCGGGAGCGAGACGGACGCGCCGAGCACGTTCTGGCCGTCGCCGAGCTCCACCGTGGCCTCGCGGGTCGGCATGGTGCTCGCCGCCGCGGTGGTGATCCACGGCGATGCGTTGTCGACGGTGCTGTCGCCGGGCCCGGAGTTGCCGCCGGCGGTGGCGACGAAGATGCCGCTCGCGGCGGCGTTGCGGAACGCCTCGTCCACGACCGAGTCGGTGGTGAGGGCGCCGCCGGCCGAGCCGATGGAGTAGTTGATCACGTCGACGTTGTCGGCGACGGCCGCGTCGATCGCGGCCAGCAGGTCACCGGTGGCGCAGCCGTCGTCCGTGGTGTCCTTCGCGTCGGGGCCGCTCCAGCAGGCCTTGTAGGCCGCCACCTTGGCGGCCGGCGCGACACCGGAGATCGGGCCCATCGGCACGCCGCCCAGGTCGGCGGCGACGCCGCCCGCGCCCGCGGCCGTGCTGGCGGTGTGCGAACCGTGCGCCTCGCCGTCCCGCGGCGACAGGTACTCGCCGACCGAGGGGCCGCCGATGTGGGTGGCGCCGAAGTTGTCGACGAAGTAGCGCGCGGACACCAGCTTGGTGGAGCAGTCCGCGGTGGTGAACTGGACGCCCGCGGTGCAGGTGCCGGTGAAGGTCCCGCCGTCCGCCTTGCGGAAGGTGACCACGGAGCCGTCCAGGTACGGCTCCTGACCGGGCGCGGTACCGAGCGGCGCACCGGCGAACGAGGGGTTCTCCGGGGCGATGCCGGTGTCGACGACGCCGACGACCACGCCCTTGCCGGCGCCCGCGACGCCGCCGTTGGCGGCCCACACCCCGCTCGTGCCGCTGAGGCCCAGGTAGTCCGTCGAGTTGACGGCGGCCAGCGGCTTGCGCAGGTCGTCCTTGACGACCGACACCACCGTGGGATCGGCGCGCAACTCCTCGACCTGCCGTGGCTGGAGCTCGGCCGTGAAGCCGTTGAGCGCGGCGGAGTACGAGGAGATCACGCGGGCGCCGACCGCCTTGGCCGCGTCGTCCTGACGCTCGCGCAGGTAGGTGCGGTAGGCCTTCACGGGTGCCGAGCCCGCCTTCAGGCCCTCGCCCTCGCGGGGGGCCGTGCGGGCCTTGCCGGCCACGCCGCCGGTGTACGTCGCCGCGGCCGGCTCGCGCAGGGTGACGATGTACCGCCCGGCGGACGGCGGTTCGCCGTTCCCCGGGTCGTGCGCGGCGAACGGCGCCGGGACGGCGGGTGGCGTGGGGACCGGGGCCGCGACGGCCGGTGCCGGGGCGGCCGCGGTGAGGACCGTCAGGCTGACGCCGGCGACGAGGGCCGCGAGTGACCGCGGTATCGCCGACCGGCGCGCAGAAGGATGGGCAGGTGGTGCCACCAAAGCTCCTTCATCAGGGGGTGGCCGGACAGCCCGGCCGAGTGGAACGCCGTTCGGGCGCACACAAGTTCTAGCCGGGTGATCCTTTGGTGACCAACGTCCTGCGCTGCCGAAACCGGCCAGTGGCCAGAAGGGGCCACCGCCTTCCGGTCAGATCCAGTTGCGGCGGGCCGCGGCGACGCCCGCGCCGAACCGGTTGGTGGCGCCGAGTTCGGTGAACAGGTCCTGGATCCTGCGGCGCAGCGTCCGGGGCGAGATGCCCAGCTGGCGGGCGATCGCCTCGTCCTTGACGCCGGCCGCGAAGAGCGCGAGCAGGTTCCGCTCCTCGTCGGTCGGCCTGCGGGACCCGTCCGCTGCGTCCGCCGGATCCCCCGGGACCGCCGTCGGCAGGGTGCCGGATCCCGGCTCACCGGTCAACGGGGAGGCGGAGGCCCAGTACTTCTCGAAGAATTCACCCAAGGCCTCCAGCAGGGGCGGGGATTCGGTGTAGAGGTACTCGGCGCTCCCGACCGACAGGCTCAGCGACACCATCGCGGCCGACCGGTCGGCCATCGCCAGCTTGATCGGCAGCGCCGGCACGACCCTGGCCTCCTCCCCGCGCGACACGAGGCTGCCCAGCTCCTGCCACCCGCCGTCGGCCTCGAAGCTGGCGGCGGCGTAGACCGCCCGCACCCGCACGCCCCGCCGTACCGCCGCCTCGTCGAGCGGCTCGTTCGGGGCGAGCAGGAACGGCGGGCGGTCCAGGGCGCACAGTTCGCTCCGCGCGGTCTGCTTGAGCCGGTAGTAGCGGTCCCCGACGGCCTCCAGGCCGCTGATCACGGCGGTGCCGGGACCGCCGTCCCTGGCCCTCCTGGCCGCGTCGAAGAGCACGCCCAGCGGGCCGGCCGCCTCGCGCACCGCGGCCAGCTGGCGCTCGCGCGACTCGACGAGCGCGTGCAGCGCGTGCCGGGGGTCCACCGTGAAGAACTCGCCCGAGGAGCGGCGGCTCATCAGCCCCGCGTGGTGGAGCTGTTCGAGCACCGCCAGCCCCTCGTCCGCCGTCACGCCGAGGGCGGCGACCACGTCGTCGACGGTCGTGCTGTCGCGGGACAGCAGGAGGCGGTAGGCCCGCTCCGCCACCGTGTCCACCCCGACCCACGCGAGCGGTGCGTCATTCTCCACGAGAGCATCCATTCCTGCCGTCCACGTCGCCGACGAGATCGAACCAAGAACGGGCGGCAACTTCAAAGCCGTGGGTCAGGTGACGTCGACGACCACCTTGCCCCGGGAGCCGCCCGCGGCCAGCTGGCGCTGGGCGTCGGCCGCGCGTTCCAGCGGGTGGGTGGCGGCGACCCGCACGGAGAGTTTCCCGGCCTCGGCGAGTACCACCAGCGCGGCGAGGTCGGCCCGGTCGAGGCGGCAGAAGACCGGTACGACCCCCGGCAGCCCGGTCTCCGCGACGGAGGCCACCCGGGCGCCCGTACGGGCGGCGTCCGCCGTCGCGGCGAGGGTGCCGCCACCGGCGGTGTCGAGCACCGCGTCGGCTCCGCGCGGCGCGAGTTCCCGTACCCGCGCGGCGGCCCCCTGTCCGTAGGCGACGGGTTCCGCCCCGAGCGCGCGCAGGTGGTCCTGGTCGGCGGGGGAGGCGGTGCCGATGACCCGGGCGCCGCGGGCCAGCGCGAGCTGGACGGCGAGGGAGCCGACGCCGCCGCCCGCGCCGTGCACGAGCAGGGTCTGGCCCGGCCGGACGTCCAGCGCGCGCACCACCGCCCGATGGGCGGTCAGCCCCGCGAGGGGCAGCCCGGCGGCCTCGGCGAAGCCCATCCCTGCGGGCTTGTGCACCAGGGTGCGCACGTCGGCGGCGACCAGCTCGGCCAGTGCGCCGTGCGCGCGCTGCACGTCGCCGCGGATGTACCCGATGACCTCGTCGCCGGGGGCGAACTCCGGGGCGGCGGGCCCGGCGTGCTCCACCACGCCCGCGATGTCCCAGCCCGGGACGACGGGGAAGTACGTGTCGACGGCGGAGTGGAGCGCTCCCGCCTGGAGTGCCAGGTCGGCGGGGTTGAGCGCCGCCGCGCGCACCCGGACCAGCACCGAGTCGACATGGGTCCTGGGCGTGGGGAGTTCGGCGAGCTCCAGCACCTCGGGGCCGCCGTAGCGGCGGTAGACCACGGCCCGCATCACGCCCCCGGGAGGGCGATCGGCATGTCCATCAGGACGCGGTGGTGGACGATCTTCCACACGCCGTCCACCCGGCGCAGGTCGGTGTCGTAGTAGCCGGACTCGACCGGTTCCACCGTGCCCTGTGCGCCGAAGGCGCCCGCGGGCCACCCCTCGGCGGGCCGCGCGGCGGCGCGCGTCCGGAAGACGACGAACTGGGCGTTCATGTGGGCGTGGTCGCCGTCGACCTCGACGAGGTGGTCGGCGGTCATGTGGTGGCCGGCACCGCCCTCCGGGTGCGGGGCCATGTAGTGCTCGACCGCGTAGGCCACGGCCGCCCCGCCGATGAGGGGCTCGCCGACGGGTTCGTGGCCGGCGGTACCGGTCCTGGCGTAGATCTGCACGACGGCGTCGTCGGTGAACAGGGCTCCCTGGCCCTTGCCGTCCCGTCGGTCCGTCGCGCGGACGTAGCGGGCCAGGACCTCCCGGACCTCCCGGACATCGCGCTCCGCGCGCTCCTCGCTGCTCATGTGTGACGGCTCCCCTTCTTCTCTTCCTGCGGCTCGGGCACCGGAGCGGCCCCCCGAGCCGTCGGGCGTGCGTTCCGTCCCAGTGGACCAGGGGCCGCGCGGGGGAGCCATGACGCTTCTGACATGCGGCGATACTCTGGAGGTATGGATCGCCTGGAGACTCGTGAGCTGGAGTACTTCGTGGCCGTGGCCGAGGAGCTGCACTTCAGCCGCGCGGCGGAGCGTCTGGGCATCGCGCAGCCACCGCTGTCGCGGGCGATCGCGCGCCTGGAGCGCCGCATGGGGGTCCGGCTCCTGGAGCGGACCAGCCGCCGCGTCGCGCTCACCTCCGCAGGGGAGGTCTTCCTGGACGAGTGCCGGCGGCTGCTGCGGGAGCTGGACGGGGCCGTGGAGCGCGCCCGGCGGGCGGCCGCACCGGCCCGGCTCACCCTGGCGGTACGGCCCGGTACGGGTTCGGGCCTGCTGGCGGAGCTGCTCAGGTCGTACGAGGGCGCCGCCCCGGAGCTCGTCTTCACCTACGACCGGGTCGGCGCCCTGCGCGACGGCACGGCCGACGTCGCGCTGCTGTGCGTCGGCAGCGACGACCTGACCGGCCTCGGGACGGCCGACGTGGCGGAGGAGCTGCCCGTCGCGCTGCTGCCGCGTGGGCACCGGCTCGCCGCCCGCGGTGAGGTGACGACCGCCGAGCTGCGCGAGGATCCCGCCTTCCGGGAGGAGTGCCCGCCGGTGGGTCTCGACGAGATCGTCGACCGGGTGGCGCTGGGCCGGCTGGTGACCGTCGTCGGCTCGGCCGCCGCGGACCGTCTGACCCGGGACGTGGTCGCGGTCGCGGTCGCGGACCTGCCCGCGACGACGCTGGCGCTGGCCTGGCCCCGGCAGGCCGGGCGCCCGGAGGTCGCCGCCTTCGCCCGTACCGCGCGGAGCATGGCGGGCGTTCGCGGGGCGGGCGTTCGCGGGATGGGGGACCGGCCGGCGTGACATTCGTCGCACGGGGGCCGGTGGACAGGGGTGCCCCAATGTTGTTTATTCTTCAACCAGTGAAGCGCGGCCCGCCCTCACGGGCCGCGGTGTCCCTGGACCACGCAACCCCGAATCGCGGGGAAGGTCCTCCCTGAAAGGAACCACCTTGTCGATCAAGCTCGCGATCGTCTACTACTCCTCCACCGGCACCATCACCGAGATCGCGAAGGAGATGGCCGAGACCGCGGAGAAGGCCGGCGCCGAGGTCCGCCTGCTCAAGGCCGCGGAGCTCGCCCCGCAGGCGGCGATCGACTCCAACCCCGCCTGGGCCGCCAACCACGCCGCCACCGCCGACGTCCCCGTGGCCACCCCCGCCGACGTCGAGTGGGCCGACGCCGTGATCTTCGGCACCCCCACCCGCTTCGGCAACATGTCCTCGCAGCTCAAGCAGTTCATCGACACCCTCGGTGGCCTGTGGGCGCAGGGCAAGCTGGCCGACAAGGTCTACAGCGGCTTCGTCTCCACCGCCACCTCGCACGGCGGCCAGGAGTCGACCCTCCTCGCCCTGTACAACTCCATCCACCACTTCGGCGGCATCGTCGTGACCCCCGGTTACACCGACCCCGCCAAGTTCGTCGACGGCAACCCCTACGGCACCTCCCACGTGGACGCCCAGGGCAACAACCCCGTCAACGACACCACCCGCACCGCCGCCCGCATCCAGACCGAGCGCGTCATCAAGCTCACCGCGGCGCTGAACCGCGGCCTCGCGGGCTGACCCCGAGCCGACGGCGCACCCGCTGAGACGGACGTTCACGGGTGCGCCGTCCATCCACTCGGCGGCGCCTCCTCCTGTCGTGCCGGAGGCGCCGCCGACCCGTACCCGTATCCCGTGCCCGCGCCGCGTCAGGCGCAGGGGTTGCTGAGGTACACCCACCCCAGCGGATCCCACCGCAGGCGGCGCACCTCGACACCGTCGATCTCGGCGTCGTCCTCACGTGCGGCGCGGGACCGGGGGAGCGAGGCCCGCGCCAGCGCGATCGCCACCGCGTCCTCGGCGTCGTCCGCCTCGCCGACGACGAAGAACTGCCGGCCGACGGAGCCCCGGGGCGTGCGGAAGCGGAAGCCCACGAACCACCGGTCCTGGTCCGCGCAGCCGCCGTCCCCGCGGACGTCGGCGGTCCCCCCGTGACGGTCTCCGGTGCTGGACATGGCGGGTTTCCCTGCTCCTCGGCTGCTGAGGTCCATCGGCATGCGTCGCGTCGCCGGTGGGCGACGAGACTTCACGGTGACACGGCGGGAGCCCGGTGAAAAGGGGACAAAGTCCTCCCCCCATCCGGGGAACATCCCCCGCCGCCGTCCGGAGGGGCCTCAGTCCCGCGCCCTTCCGGGGCCGGACAGGTGCTCCCGGAAGAAGGGAACGGCCTCGGCGACCGCGCGGTCGACGTACTTCGGTACGTCGTAGAAGTCCATGTGGGTACCGCCCTCGACCACCACGAGCCTCTTCGGGCCACGCAGCCGGGCGTGGAGCCCGGTGGTCGCCCACAGCGAGCCCGCGTCGCCGCCCGCCACCATGAGCACCGGCTGGGTGAGCAGGTCCTCGACCAGGTGGAAGGCGTCGAAGGCCAGGATCCGCGAGATGCTCCCGGCGAAGATCTTCCTGTTCCGCGCGTTCGGGTGCTGGGCCCGCGGGGTCAGGTAGTAGTCGTGCGCCTCGACCAGGTCGCGCGGGGTGTCCGCGTCCGTCTCCCACGGGACGTAGGGGACGGTGGCGACCTCGGCGCCCTGCGCCTCGGCCGTCCGCTGCTCCGCGGCCGCGCCCAGCGTCGGCGCCGCGGCCGCGTCGGGGTCGGTGCCGAACCAGCCCCTGCGGTAGGAGGCGCCGATGTTCACCGCGCTGACCGTGGCGACGGCCTTGACGCGGTGGTCGGTCATCGAGGCGTTGACGGCGTAGCCGCCGCCGGCGCAGACACCGAGGACGCCGATGCGCCCGGGGCCGACGAAGCCGAGCGTCTGGAGGTGGTCCACCGCCGCGCGCACGTCCTCGACGCGGGCGGCCGGGTCCTCCAGGTGGCGCGGCTCGCCACCGCTCTCGCCCTGGTGGGAGGCGTCGAAGGCGAGCGCGACGAAGCCCTGCTCGGCCATCCTGCTCGCGTACGGACCCGCGGTCTGCTCCTTGACGCCACCGCCGGGGTGGACGGTGACGATCGCCGGGTACCGGCCCCGGGGGTCGAAGTCCGCCGGGAGGTGGAGGTGGCCCGCCATGGTGACCGGGCCGTTGGGGAAGGTGACGGCGTCCACTGGTTGCTCCTTGTCGTCGTCGTCGGGGGTCCGGGTCCCGGCCGGTCGGCTCGGGCCCGCGGATCCACCCTGCGTCGCCGGGCGCCGGCGGGGGAGAGCCTGTTCATGGGGGGTACCGGCAGCCCCTCCTTGCTCCGGGGCGACCGGCCTCGCCTGGGAAGCATGGAGATCGCCAAGGACATCAAGGACTTCCTGACGACCCGCCGCGCGAAGATCACCCCCGACCAGGTGGGGCTGCCGCCGGGAGGGCGCCGCCGGGTGGCCGGACTGCGGCGCGAGGAGGTCGCGCTCCTGGCCGGGGTGAGCGCCGAGTACTACGTCCAGATCGAGCGGGGCAACGCCACCGGTGTCTCCGAGGAGGTCCTGCACGCGATCGGCCGGCCCCTGCGCCTGAACGAGGCGGAGACGGCGCACCTGTTCGCCCTGGCGCGGGCCGCCGGCACGCGGGCGGGCCAGGGTCCGGCCCGGGGCCGCACGGCCGGCTCGCAGGTACCCCGGGGCGCCCAGGCGCTCATGGACGCGATGGTCACCGCGCCGGCGGTCGTGCAGAACGGGCACCTCGACCTCCTGGGCGCCAACGCGCTGGGCCGGGCCCTATACGGCGGCGTCTTCGAGCGGGCGCACGGGCAGCCGAACCTCGCCCGGTTCGTCTTCCTCGACGACCGCGCCGACGAGATGTTCCCCGCGTGGGAGCACACGGCCGACGTCGTGGTGGCGCTGCTGCGCGTCGAGGCGGCCAGGGCCCCCTACTCCCGGGCGGTCACCGGACTCATCGGGGAACTGGCCACCCGCAGCAGGGAGTTCCGTACCCGGTGGGCGGCCCACGACGTACGCGCGCACCGGCGCGGCACCAAGGAGTTCCGCCATCCCGTGGTCGGTGACCTCACACTGCACTTCGAGGCTCTGGAGATCGCCGGCGCCGGCGGGCTCACCCTGATGGGGTTCACCGCGGAGCCGGGTTCCCCCTCCCACGAGGCCCTGCGGCTGCCGGCCAGCTGGACCGCGACCGAACAGGGCAGCGCCGGAACCCGTTCCACGGAGCCCTCGCCCTCGGGGGAGCGGCCCGGGCAGGGGTGACGGGGGTCCGCCGGACTCAGCGGCCGTCCGTGGGTGTTCCGACCGGCTGCTGGGCCCACACCGTCTTGCCTTGGGCCCGGTAGCGGACGCCCCACTGGTCGGCGAGGCCCGCGATGATGAACAGCCCCCGGCCGTTCTCGTCGACGGTGCGCGCGTGCTTCACGTGCGGGGCGCCGGGGCCGGTGTCGCTGACCTCGCAGGTCAGCATCTGCTCGAGGACCAGGCGCAGGCGCAGGGGTGGAGTGCCGTAACGCACCGCGTTGCCGACGAACTCGCTGACGATGAGCTCGGTGGTGAACGCCGTCTCCTCCGCCACGCCCCAGGCCGCCAGCTGACGGCGGGCCGCCGCGCGGGCGATGGGTGCGGCCTCGGCGCCGGGCGGCAGCGCGCAGGTCAGCACCCGGTCCGCGGGCAGCGCCCGCGTACGGGCGAGCAGCAGCACCGATTCTTCGCCCGCGTCCGTGCCGGTGGACGCGGACCCGATGGCGTCGCGCACCTCCGGCAGGGGCCGGGAGCCCGCGCCGTCCAGCAGCGGCCGCAGCGGCGCGGACGGCGCCAGGACCCGCTCCGCGAACGAGGTCGTCGCCATCGCCAGGGTGCTCCCCACGGGGAGGCCGACGGTGGTCGCGGGGAAAGGGGCGTTGTCCTGGCCGCTGAGCAGGGGACCCGCGGGGACGGCCAGGGTGGCCGAGGTGCCGTCCGGGAGGACGATGACCGGCTCCGGCAGGCCTGCCCGGGCGACGGTGCAGGTGAGTTCCACCGGGTCGCACACGGCGATGGCGCAGCCGATGTCGATCGGTTCGAAGTCCAGCTGCGGCAGCGCGGCCGATGCGGCGGCGAGACGGGCGGCGGTCTCGCTCAGCCGGGCCAGCAGCTCGTCCGGGGGCAGGTCCAAGGCGGCGAGGGTGTGCAGGGCCGTCCGGACCAGCCCCATCGTGATGGCCGCGACGATCCCCCGCCCGGCCACGTCCCCGACGACCAGCGCGGTCCGCGCGCCGGGCAGCGGGATCGCGTCGGACCAGGCCCCGCCGCCCTCCACACCGGGCTGGTGCAGCCGGGCGACCTCCACGGTGGGGCGTCCTGCGGGCTGCCCGGGGAGCAACCGGCGCTGGAGGGTCGAGGCGATGATCCACTCGCGCATGTACTGCCGGGCGTTCTCGATGCAGAGGGCGGCGTGCGCGCACACGGCGGAGGCCACCGCCAGGTCGTCCTCGTCGAAGGGCTCCCGGTCCTGTTCGCGGTAGAAGCTGACCACGCCCAGGGCCTGGCCGCGCAGCGTCAGCGGGGCCACGATCAGGGAGTGGGCGCCGGCTCCCAGGATGGCGTCCGTCCGTGCCGGGTCGGTGGCCAGCCACGCGGCGTGCTCGTCGATCGGCACCAGGCGGGCCCTGGCGTCGGACAGGACGTCCATGAACGGGGTCCCGGGCGGCAGGGGACGCACCTCGCCGACCGGGTACGCCGACAGGCGGCCCCGGAACGCGGCCCGCCGCAGGGGAACGTCCTGGTGCACCGGCACCTTCGGCGGTTCCTCCCCGCGGACGACCTCGTCGACCATCTCGACGACGGCCGTGTCGGCGAAGGCGGGCACGACCGCGTCCACCAGTTCCCGGGAGACGAGTCCCACGTTGGGGACGTGCCCCACCTGTGCGCGGACCTGTTCCAGGAGGTCCAGCCGGCCCCGCGCCCTCTCCCGGTCGGTGACGTCGACCGCGGACGCCACCAGCCCGAGCGCGTCGCCCCAGGAGTCCTCCAGGCGGAAGAAGCAGACGGAGCGGATGCGGCACCCGCGCCGGTCCGGCGACCCGGGGCCGTGGACGAGCCGGTTCAGGACCGGTTCCCCGCTGTCCAGGACCTGCCGCGCCACGCCGGCCTCCGCCTCGGGGCCGTCGAGGTCGTACACCTCGGTGAAGTGCCGGCCCAGCGCGCTCACCGCCCGCGCGCCACCCGCCGCGGTCACGCCGGCGCTCATCCGGATCACGCGCAACTGCCGGTCGAGGACGAGCAGTTCCATGGGGGCGTCGGTGAAGACGGCCCTCAGGATCGCCACGTCCTGCTCCGAGAGGGCCGTGTCCACCGCCGCGCGCACCCGCCACAGCACCGAGGTGCCGCGCAGCACCGGCTCGACCCGTACCGCGACGCCGCCGGGGAACCCGGCGCGCGGACGTCCGGCGTCCGCGGTGATCCCGTGCAGGAGCGCGCCCAGGGACCGGCCGACGGCCTCCTCGGCGGCGCACCCGAACAGCTCCTCGGCCGGACCGCCCCACTCGACCACCCGGCCGTCCTCGTCGACGAGGAACAGCACGTCACCGCTGGGCATGGACCACGCACCTCCGGCTCCATGCCTGCCCGCGCCGTCCCGGCGGCAGGCCCGCCCACGCGACAGCTCCGCCGATCGGCTCAGCCCGTACCACCGCCGGACACGGCACGGCCCTTCCGGGCGGCGCTCCCCGGTACGGGACGCGCCCGGAAGGGCCGGGTGCCGGCGCTCAGCCGCGATGTACCGTGATCGTCCGCTCGGTGGTCACGCCGTTGACGGTCACGCGGAGCACCGCGGTGCCGGTACGCAGCCCCTTGACCGTCGAGGTGGCCGGGTCGTAGGCGATGACGGGCGCCCCATCGTGGTGCCCGTGTCCTTCGCCGTCCCCGTCGCCGCCCGCCACGTCGACGCGGCTGCCGGACCATGCGGCGCCGACCGGCCAGGCCACCGGGACGGTACGGGTGCCGTCCTGGGTGACCGTCGCCGAGGCGTGGCCCACGCCGCCGACGGTGAGCGTGGCGGGGGCGACCATGTCCACCGCGTCGGTGCGGGCGTGCACCTCGGCGCGCAGCCAGGTCCCGGAGTCACCGGAGGGGACGTCGAAGGGGTCGGTGACCCGGCCGTGGCGCGGGTCGATGCCCAGCATCGTCCAGCCGGTGAAGCCGCCGTTGTCGGGCGTACTCGCCGGATTCTTGCCGGAATTGCCGTTCACCAGGTACGGGACGCCGTCGACCCGCGTCGCGGAGAAGGCGCCGACGTGGCCGGCGACGAACGCGGCGGACTTGTGGCCCTCGGCCCGGAAGTCGGCGAGCCACTGCTCGACCAGGGCGGCCTCCTTGCGGTCGCCGAGCTGGCTGGCCTTGTCCGGCAGCGGGTCCTCGGTCGGGTGGTGCTCGAAGACCACGACACCGCTGACGGAACGGTCGGCGGCCGCGTCGCGGAGCTGGTCGTGCAGCAGCTGGAGCTGGGCGAAGCCGCCGCCGCGCAGGGTGCCGCTGGAGGAGTCCAGGGTGATGAAGCGGGTGCCCTCGACGTCGAAGACCGACGTCGTGTCACCGAAGGCGGCCTTGAAGTTGGAGGTGTTCCCGGGGCCCATCACCTCGTGGTTGCCCGGGACGTAGTGCCACGGGACAGTGCCCTTGGTACGGGCGTCGAACTCGTCGAGCAGCGTGCGGGCGAGCGCGAAGTCGGCCGGGGAGCCCTCGTCGACGAGGTCGCCGTTGATGACCAGCAGATCGGGCTTGGCCGCGGCGATCTCCTCCAGGGTCCGGCGGGCCGCGGCGACCAGCGGGCTGCCGGGGTCACGGGCGACGAACTGGGCGTCGGACATGACGGCCACGCGCAGCGGACGGCCGTCGACGGTGCCGTTGGTCACGACGACCGGGTCCTCGACCTTCGGCCGCACCGGCAGCTCCACGTCGGGGGCGACCTTGACCCGCAGGTCGCTGACGGTGACCTCGCCGGTGTAGGAGCGGGCGGCGCTGGTCTCCAGCAGCCGGACCCGCTGGAACGTCAGCGGGTAGGGGGTGCCCACGGGCACGGGGAACTCGACCTTGCGCCAGCCGGTCCAGGTGATGGTGGGGCCGTCCAGGTTGGCGGTCACACCGGCGGCCGTGCGGTACTGCAGGCGCGGCCACTCGCCGTTGCCGTCGCCGTTGATCCACATGGTGACGGCCTGCGGCTGGCCGGGCAGCTGGATCTGCTGCGGCGGCACGGCGTACTGGCCGCGGGTGGCCGTCGACCGGGTGAAGTCGTACGTCAGCTTCAGGCCGGGGGCGCCGTCGTGGCCCGCGGCCGGTGTGACGGAGCCGCCGGGAGCCCGGTCGTTCGCGGAGGTCCAGGAGGCCGCGTCCGACAGGTCCGTGAACGACTTCTCGGCGAGGCCCACCGTGACGGCGACGTCGGTGGTCAGCTCCCCGACCGTCAGGTGCAAGGTGGTGGACGCGCCGTCGGTCAGGCCGCGCACGGTGAAGGTCGCGTCGTCCGCGGGCAGCACCGAGACGATCCCGTCGCCGCCGGTGACCTCGACGTCGGACGCGTCGATCGGGGCGGAGTCGCCGAGCGCGTCGTAACCGGTGACGGTCAGCCGGGCGGTGTCGTCCAGGCCGTCGAGGGCCACCAGGCTGCTGCCCGGGGCGATCCGCACCGCGGGGGCGAGCACGGTCAGCTCCGTCGAACCCGTGGCGCGGTGACCGGAGGAGGCCTCCACCCGGGCGGTGCCCGAGCGCTTGCCGGTGACGACGGCGGAGCCGTCGCGCCCGGAGCGGACGCTCACCCTGCCGTCGCCCTGCCACCGCACCCGTCCGGCCGGCACCGGCGCGTACGTCTCGTCGTGGGCGCGCGCCCGCACGGTGCGGTGCAGCCCGGGGAAGACCTTCTCCGAGCCGTCCGCGGTGAGCGCGGGCTGTACGCGGAAGCCGCGGACCGCGCCCGAGCCGGGCGCGGCGAACAGGCCCAGACCGTTGGCGACCTGCCGCTCCGAACCGTCCGACGGGCTGTTGACCAGGCCCGTCGTGCTCTCGCCCGGCAGCCGGGCGGCCATGGTGGTGGAACCGCCGCCGTCCATGTTCAGGGCGTTCCGGGCGCCGAGGGCCTTCATGAAGGCGCCGAGCTCGTTGAGGTCCATGCCGCGGCTGTCGGTCTGCTTGCCGTCGATGGCGACCAGGTACATGGTGCGGCCGTCGGCGGAGAAGCCGACGCTGGTACGGGAGGTGGCGGTGACGGTGTCGCCGTCCGTGTAGTGCTTGACCGTGCCGTCCGCGACGAGGACCTGGCCGCCGCCCACCGCGACCGCCACGTCGCCGAAGTCGGCGCGCGGCTTGTAGGCGACGGTGACGGCGTCGCCCGGCGCGAGCCCGGCGAGCGCGTCGGCGCCCGCCTCCCGGCCGAGCAGCACGCTGGTGCCCGCGGGGATCGGGCCGCTGCTGACGGACGTGTGCACCTCGGTGACCTTGCCGTCGCGCAGCCGGACCTCGGTGACCCGGTCCGCACCGCCGACCGGCTTGGTGCGCGGGGAGACCCCCCACTGGTCGGTGAAGAGCCCGATCCCGCCGGCCGCCAGGACGGGGGAGTTGACCCCGGACAGCTTCAGGTGCTCCGTCCCGCCGACCGTGACGTCGCCCTCCAGGAACACCTGGGCGAGCCGGCCGAGACCGTCCGCGCCGATGGCGACGGTCTGGTTGCGGCCCTCGGTGGGCGAGTTGACCAGGCCGTCCTTGCGCGACACCGCCGCGCCGACCGGGGCCTCGGTGTCGTTCATGTCGAAGTAGTCGCCGTTGACGGCGGCGACGGCGCCGGTGCGCCGGGCCTGCTCGGTCACCCGGGACTTCCCGGTGACCGTGCCGGAGGATATGTGGTCCACGCTGAGCCGGTCCTCGGCGAGGTCCGCGACGAGCACCTGCCCCCGGACCCAGCCGTCGGCCTCGAAACGGTCGAAGCGGGTCAGGTTCAGCCCGGGCGCGATCGGCGTGCGGGTCTCACGGGTGACGATCGACTCGCCGGGGGTGCTCGGGACGAGTCCGTGGCCGGAGCCGCCCGGCTTCGTCGCGCCCGTGGGCGCCGACACGAGCTGTTCGGGCGCGAACGCCTGGGCGGTCGTCATCATCCCGGCGCCGATGCTGAGCGCGGTGGCCAGGGCGAGCACGGCGGCACCGCGTCGTGCCGCGGAACGCGGGCTCGGGATGGCGGGCTGGAGGGGGAACGGCACTTGCTGACTTCTTTCCCTGTTGGGGTGGTGGTCGCCGTTCAGTTGATGTGCCGTCGGTGTCGCCGTGCCGATAAACGGGTGGTCATCCGGGATGTGCAAGGTGAACATCCGCCACCGCCGGCCCTGTGAGCTGCGGCGACGCCCTTGGGCACCGGCCGAGGGGTCAGCCCGCGGGGGTGAGGTACGTCCAGGTCTCCACCAGCCGGAAGCCCAGGGACTCGTACAGGGGCCGGGACATGGGGGAGTTCTGCGTGAACGCGTGGCGGGCCCCCGACGCGACGGCGTCGTGGAGCCGGGCCGTCACCAGGGCGCGGTAGTGACCGTTGCCCCGGTGCCGCGGCGGTACCGAACCGTTGAACATCCCCACGTGGTCGCCGGTCAGGACGTTGAACCCGGTCGCGACGGCCTCGCCGTCCACGTCGAGGGTGAACGCGGTCATGCCGGGGGCGTCGAGCAGCGCCGGGAGCGCGAACGCGTCCGCGACCTCCCCGGGCATGCCGAACCCCGCCGCGAGCGCGGCGGAGTACCGCCCGGCCTCGGTACCGGTGAGCTTGTGCACCGTGCCGCCCCCGGGCGGCGCGGCGGGCAGTTCGGCGAGCGACGCGGCGTCCCACGCCAGCAGGGGGAGCGTGGTGGCGCCCGTACGGCCGAACCGGGCCGCCAGCGCGGTCAGTTCCGGGCCGGCCTCGCCGCGGACCTGGATGCTCCAGGGCAGACCCGTCGCCGACAGCTCCTCGGCGAGCGCCTCCGTCTCGCGCAGGTCCCGTTCGTGACCCGCGGACACCGTGTTCAGGAGGGCGACAGGCAGGCCGGTGCACACCAGCCGCCCGCCCTTCGGGCCGCGCCGCGTGAAGGCGCCGGGCAGGAGGTCCGTCAACCGCTCCATGGCCCCCTGCAGGGCGTCCACCGCGGCATGGCTGATCATCTCGGTCACGCCGCGGAGGATACCCGGCCCGTCCGTACGGCTACGCCGCCGCCCGAGCCTTGGACGCGAGCACGCCCCCGCGGCGGCGCGGCGAGGGGACGTTCACGAGCAGGGCGGCGACCAGTGCGCCGGTGAGCGTGAGACCGCCGGCCCACCCGAAGGCGGTGGTGAAGCCGTGGACGACGCCGGCGTCGGTGATGGCGTGCCGCTGTGCGGCGGTCACCCGGTCCCCGCCGTGCGCGGCGAGCCGCGCCGCGACGTAGTGGCCGGTTGAGGTGGTGGCGAGGGTGTTGAGCAGGGCGGTGCCCAGGGAACCGCCCACCTGCTGCGCGGTGTTCACCGCCGCGGAGGCCGTGCCCGCGTCCCCCGGGGCGACCCCGGCGGTCGCCGTGGCCATGATGGGCATGAAGACCAGGCCCATGCCGGACCCGAGCAGCACGGCGCCCGGCAGGACGTGGGTGGCGTAGGCCGAGTGCGTGCCGAGGGTGGTGAAGGTGAACATGCCGGCCGCGGCGACGGTTAGTCCCGGCACGATCATCGTCCGCGGCGCCACGCGGGGCAGCAGGCGGGCGGAGACCTGGGTGGAGGTGAGGACGATCGCGGCGGACATCGGCAGGAAGGCGAAGCCGCTCTTGAGCGCCGAGTAGCCGAGGATGTCCTGCAGGTAGTACGTGAGCAGGAGGAACACCGCGAACAGGCCCGTCATCGCCAGTCCCAGGGTCAGGACCGGGCCGCCGTGGGCCCGCGTCGCGATGATGCGCAGCGGCAGCAGGGGGTGGGCGGTGCGGGACTGCCACCAGGTGAACCCGGCGAGGAGCGCCGTGCCCGCGACGAGCAGGCCGGCCACCGTGCCCGACCCCCAGCCGTCGGACTCGGCCCTGCTGAGCGCGTACACCACGGTGACCAGACCGCCGCTGCCGAGGACGGCCCCGGGGACGTCGAGCCGCACCGCGCGGTGCCCGGCGCGGTCCTGGAGGAAGGCGACCGCGCCGGCCACGGCGACGGCGGCGATCGCCACGTTGACGTACAGGCACCAGCGCCAGTCCAGGTACTGGGTCAGGACGCCGCCGAGGAGCAGGCCCAGCCCGCCCCCGGCGCCGGAGAGGGCGCCGAAGATGCCGAACGCCTTCGCGCGTTCCCTGCCGTCGGTGAAGGTCGTGGCCAGCAGGGACAGCGCCGAGGGGGCGAGCAGCGCGGCGAAGCCTCCCTGCAGGGCGCGGGCCGCGAACAGCATGGCGGGGCCCGTGGCGGCGCCGCCGAGCGCGGAGGCGGTGGCGAAGCCGACGAGGCCGGCGGTGAAGGCGTGCTTGCGGCCCACGAGGTCCGCGATGCGTCCGCCGAGGAGCAGCAGTCCGCCGAAGGCGAGCGTGTAGGCGGTCACGACCCACTGCCGGCTGCCGTCGGTGAGCCCGAGGTCGTGCTGGGCCGACGGCAGGGCGATGCTCACGATCGTGGCGTCGAGGACGACCATGAGCTGCGCCAGCGCGATCACGCCCAGGGCCCACCACCGCCGGGTGTCGGGTTCCGCCGGGGGTTCCTGCCGCGGGGTTGTCACAGCCGGTGTGGTCATCTCGGTCTTCCTCACGGATGTCGACGAGGGCGTGGACGCGCCAGGGGCAGACTGCCAAGTACTTGACGGGTCAAGTATATCCTGAGGGTGCCGGGCCGGTGTCCGTGGGGGGACGTGCATCCGTCACCGCCTTGACAGGTTACGGAGTGCTGAGCCATGCTCGTCACCAGTCAAAGCGGTGACGATTACAGAACTGGGAGAACCCGATGGACCTGAAGCTCGAGGTTGTGGTGCTGCCCGTGTCCGATGTGGACCGGGCCAAGGACTTCTACGCGGCGCTGGGCTTCCGGCTGGACGTCGACTACGTCGGCGACGACGGCTTCCGTGTCGTCCACTTCACCCCGGAGGGATCCGGGGCCTCGATCCTCTTCGGCGACGGCGTCACCACGGCCGCACCGGGCTCCGTGCAGGGCCTCCACCTGATCGTCGAGGACATCGTGGCGGCCCGCGCCGAACTGGCGGCACGTGGCGTCGACATCAGCGAGGTGTTCCACGACGCGGGCGGCGTCTTCCACCACGCCGGCGAGACCGCCCGGGTCGCGGGCCCGCACCCGGCGCGTGCCAGCTACGGCTCCTTCGCGACCTTCGCGGACCCGGACGGCAACGGCTGGGCGCTCCAGGAGGTCACGGAGCGTCTGCCGGGTCGCTGACCCCGCCCACCCTCCTCGGAGCCCCCCCCCCCTCCCCCGAACCCCCCCCCCCAAACCTTTCTCCTAAAACAACC
>NZ_JARAVK010000146.1:0-23713 GCF_033792765.1 Streptomyces sp. PA03-6a
GGCACGGGAGGTGCAGCGGGAGCGGCGGACCCAGCGTCAGCGGGCGGCTGCGTCGGCAGCGCCGCCGGGACCGGGCCGGCCTCGTTCTCGGTGCTCACGGCTGTTCTCCTCGGATATGCGTTGTATGCCGTGCGTACGGTTACGGCTACGGTACGTACGACGACCGTCGTGATGGACACAGCTTTTCCCACCGGGTGTCAGACCGCCGTAAGCAGCGGCCGTTCCCGGCCCGGCGGATGGCACGATAGCCCGGTGACTGATCTCCGCGCGATCCAGGTCGTGGCTCACCGGGGAGCGTCCGAGGACGCCCCGGAGCACACGCTCGCCGCCTACCGGAAGGCGATCGAGGACGGCGCGGACGCCCTGGAGTGCGACGTACGCCTCACCGCCGACGGCACCCTGGTCTGTGTGCACGACCGCCGGGTGAACCGCACCTCCAACGGGCGGGGCGCGGTCTCCGCGCTGGAGCTCGCGGACCTGAGGAGCCTGGACTTCGGCAGCTGGAAGGCGCAGCCGGGTGCCGGAGGGGCCGGCAGGGCCGGCGGGTCGCGGCGGCGCCCGTCCGCGGAGCTGCGTTCCCTCCTCGACGCCGACGCCGAGGCCCCCGACCGCACCGACGGCGACCCGGACGAGCTCAGCCGCGTCCTGACCCTGGAGCAGCTGCTGGAACTGGTCGCGGACACCGGCCGCCGGGTGGAGCTGGCGATCGAGACCAAGCACCCCACGCGCTGGGCGGGGCAGGTCGAGGAACGGCTGGTGGAGCTGCTGGACCGGTTCGGGATGCTGTGGCCCGAGCCGGGCGAGCCGTCCCGGGTCCGTGTCATGAGCTTCTCCTCCCGTTCCCTGCGCCGGATCCGGATGGCCTCGCGCGACCTGCCGACCGTCTTCCTGATGCAGTACGTACTGCCCCGGCACCGCGACGGCCGGCTGCCGGCCGGGGTGGGGATCGCCGGGCCGGGCATCCGCATCCTGCGCGCCAACCCGGGGTACGTGGAGCGGCTGCACGAGGCGGGGCACCGGGTGCACGTGTGGACGGTGAACGAACCCGAGGACGTCGAACTCTGCGTGCGACTGGGCGTCGACGCCGTCATCACCAACCGCCCGAGGCAGGTTCTGGCCCAACTCGGGCGCTGCTGAAGGGAATACGGACTCCCTCCCTCCCCGGGTGGTGTGCACCGGCGCGTTCGGAACCTGTTCGATCGTTGTGTGTGCCCCAAGAGATCGCAGTTGGCCGGTTTCCGGCCCAGAACGAGAGGGCATCCATCCCGTGGCGTGGGGTGAAGGAGGTCTCGGGGGTGGCGTTGGTGGTGGCCCAGGAGGTGCCGACGTCCTCGACCATGGCCCTGCCTCATGGTCCGGCGGGCGTGGCCGAGGCGCGGCGCAGGCTGCGCAAGGAACTGTGTGCGTACGGGGTCGCGGAGCCGGTCGTCGACGACGCGGTGCTCATCCTGTCGGAACTGCTGAGCAACTCCTGCCGGCACGCCCGGCCGCTGGGCGAGGACGCGCCGTCCTCGGGCGGCAGCGGCATCAGGGCCGCCTGGGGGATCGACGAGGACGGGTTGCTGACGGTGGAGGTCACCGACGGCGGCGGGCCCACCCGCCCGCTTCCGGCCAGCCCCTCGCTCACCGCCCGCGGCGGCCGCGGGCTCGGCATCGTGCGGAATCTGTCGCTGCGCTGGGGCGTGCGCGACGCTCCCGGCGAGGTCACGGTGTGGGCGATGCTCGCGGTGCGCAGCCGGCACGCGCGGCGCGACGACCTCGTGCCCCAACTCGACATCCCGATCGACTTCGCGGACCCCTTCGACGACCTCCCGTAGCCCCCGCAGGGGAGTTGCGCGGCCTCCACAGGCGCGACCTCCGATGAGGGCGGACGGCGTGGCGCTAGGCTCACGGCCGGAACACCGCCGTTACCGGGAGAGATCGAGCCATGGCGAAGAAGCGCCCGACGAAGACGAAGGCCCCTGTCCGCCCGCAGATCACCGACGGGGAGATCCCCGTCGTCGGGGCCCGGGAACCCTGCCCGTGCGGCTCGGGACGGCGTTACAAGGCGTGCCACGGCCGTGAGGCGGCGCACGCGGTGACGGAGCTGGTGCGACGGCCCTTCGAGGGCCTGCCGGCCGAGTGCGACTGGGTGGCGCTGCGCGAGCTGGTGCCCGCCGCCACGGCCGAATTGACGCTCAAGGACCCGCTGCCGGAGGGCGTGCCGTCCGTCACGCTGGCGACCGTGCTGCCGATGGCGTGGCCGGGGCTGCGCCGTGACACCGGCACGGTGCTGCTGGGCCTGCAGAACGACACCGCGTCCGGGGACATCAGCCGGGACCTGGCCGACACCCTGCTGCGCGCGCTGCAGGCGGAGCCGGGCAACCCGGTGGGCGGGGAGCGCCCGGCGCCCGAGGGTCCCCGGCTGCAGGACCTGCTGGACCTGGACGCCGCGTTCGAGCCCGTGGTGCACACCGGTTTCGAGTTCTGGCTGGAGGACGCGGAGTCCGCCACCGGCGAGGTCGCCGCCTCGCTGGAGCGCGCGAACGCGGCCGTGATCCCGACCGTGCGGCTGACCGGTGTCGACGCGGCGTACTGGTGCGAGACCCCGGAGAAGAACCACCTGCGCTGGGTCATGCCGCACCCGGAGGAGCAGTTGCTGGACGCACTGGCCCGGCTGCACGCCGCGGGCGCCTCGTCGCTGGGCGAGGGCACGCGGCTGGTGGGCTCGTTCCGGGCGCACGGGCTGGTCGTCCCGGTGTGGGACCTGCCGACGGGCGTCTTCGCGGACGAGGTCGAGAAGCCGGCGGCGGCCTTCGGCGAGCGGCTGGCCGAGGTGCTGGAGCGGACGACCCCGCTGACGGCGGAGGAGCGGCGGGCGCGCAGCGGCTTCACCAACCGGCAGATCACCCTGAGCTGACCGGTCTCCCGCGCCGGTAGCCGCAGTTCAGGCCATGATCGCGTCCGGGTGATCCTGGTCACAGCCGCTGTCGGCCGGGCCTTGAACGCGGGCCGGAACCCGTACCCCGGATTTGCGTACGGGCGAAGTCTTGTTACCGTTTAAACAGTCCGGTCGCTGGTGCATCCCCCGTCGCCAGCGACCGGACGTTTCCATGCGCGGGTCAGTACGCGGATCCGCTGCGCAGCAACGGGCGTTCCCCGCCCCGCTCGGCGATCTCCGCCACCGCCGTGTACGGCTCCGCCGCCCCCGCCACCGTCGGCTCGCGCGGCGTCTCGCAGCTCCCGCTCCCCGCGTCCGCGGTGATGACGCACCGCGCCTGTACGGTCCGGCCGTCGGGCCGCATGAGGCTCAGCACCCCGTCCAGGGGCCGCCCCGTGGTGTTGCTCCAGTACGTGCGCGCCCAGGTGTCGCCGTCCTCGTCGATGGTGCAGGTCTGCGCCCGCAGGCCTTGCGCGGAGGTGAGTTGGGGACCGCAGGATGCGGTCTGGCGTTCGGATCCGGCCAGCTTCGGCAGGGAGTCGAAGACACCGGGACCGCTTGACAGGGGCTTGTCGTCCGTGAGCGCCGTCGTGACGTCCACGGGCACCGCGGGGAGGACGGGCCCGGCGGTGGCGCCGGTCAGGGGCAGCATCGCGGCGACGGCCACGACCGTGGCGAGGGCGGCCATCCGCAGGTTCGGCGCACGCATCATGCACAGAACATAGCGGGAGAAACGGACATGGAGCGGGGGCCGTTGCCCGTTCGCAGGGCAACGGCCCCCGCTCCTACCCGAACGAGTGACGACCGACGGGGACGGCGACCGTCACCCACCTCCCGCGGGACCCGTCACCGGGACCCGCTCAGTACGAGAGCCGGCTGCCGTCCGGCGCCGTGCGGCCCGCCTGCACCAGGGTGTCGACGATCACCCGCACGCTGGGCAGCCACGGCGTCCGGTCGCCCGGGTCCACCACCGGCCGCCGGACCCAGCGCGCCCCCGCGGTGCCGTCGGAGCCGTCGGATCCGACCGGCGAGGGCGGCAGGACGAGGTAGCCGCCCTCGCCGTGGTACCGCAGCGAGGTCGGCACCCATTCGTGGCGGTCGAGCAACTCGCCCAGTTCCTCCAGCGAGTACGGCTCCACCAGGACCGCGAAGCGCGTGGGGGTGGCCACGACCGGGCCGGTGCGCACCCCCAGCTTGTCGAAGACGCCCAGCGCCCGCGCTCCCGCGACGGCCGGCAGGCTCACCGCCGAGACCCGGTCGCCCGTGGCCAGCACGAGCGGCTGGTCCGGCCGCCGCGTCCACCACCAGCGGACCATCCGTGGATCGCGGGTCGCCGCGAGGAGGCCCGGATCGTGCGGATGGGCGCCCGGCACCGGACAGTCGGGCCGCAGGCAGGCGCATCCGCCCCGCGCGTCCGTACCGGCTCCGGGCACCACGGGCCATTGCCACCGCTCGGCGCAGGTGAGCGCCGCACGCAGCAGCTCCGGACTGCTCTTGCGTCGCTTTCCGAGGATCTCGCGCATCTGCGCTCGTTCCTTTCCGTTGGCGCTCAGGGATCTGCCCATGACACAACGTAATCTGGAACACACCGCTTACGAGGCAGCGCATCACGTCTCGAGCCGAGCGTGGAACGTGGCGGGGGGTGGCGCACACTGGCGCTTGTTCGTCCTGCGGAGTGCTGGGAACTGCTGCGTGTGCTTGCGTTTGCTGCTGTGTGCGGTCCCGCTGGCTGTGCAACACCCCGCCATGGGGGGAGGGTCGGCCGTCTCCGTCTATGACGCCCTGGCAGGACGCCGGGTTCCTGCGGCCGCCAACTCCCATCCCTTACGTACCCGCTGCGATGGATATGACGCGCTGTCGAACCCCTTCAGTCGACAACTAATTGTGGCACGCGGTGCCCTTTTTCGGCCATAGTCCTGCATCTCCTCGGACGCGCCGACACCAGCCCTTCCACCTGGGCAATCCTGGACACACCCACGAGTAGGCGGTACAAGGTAATCCATTGATAGCGGCGCAGCACGAGCTTGGGGGTTTGCGATGCTATTGACGGAAATGCGCTGCTCTGCGGAGCCGTCGCCGCGTCACGACGAAGAGCGTGAAAGCCGGCGGCCATGAGCGCCGCGCGCCTACCGAAAGTGGCCGGAATCGACCCACCCATTCCGACACCGGCGCACACTTCCTCCCCCGCGGTCGAACAACAATCCCATCCGGGCGACCCGGACGCACCTTCCGGCACGCCGGATCCGGTCGGCCAACTCGCCGCGGCCCAGGACCGGATGGCCTCCTGGATCTCCGACCTGACCACCCTGCACGAGCTCACCGAGCGGCTGGCCAGGACCGCGACCCTGCAGGACGCACTGCGCGAACTGCTGCGCGCCGGCGGCACCTTGGTCGGTGCGCGACGCGGTCTGGCCGCCGTCTCCCCCGTCGACCGGCTCGGTCCGGCCACCGTCGTGGGCCTCGGCCTCGGCCCGGCCGAACTCGGCGCCCTGGAGACCGTCCCGCTGCCCGCCGCGCCCGAGGCGGTGCCGGCGGAGGAGATCCACACCGACCTGTGCCGCGAGCCCGGACTCGGCCCGCGCCACCGCGAGGTCGCCCTGCGGCTCGGCTTCGGCGCCAGTTACGCCCTCCGGCTGTCCGCGGACTCCGCCGGCCGGCTGGGCTCGGCCCTGTGGTTCTACGACGAGCCGGCCGAACCCGGCGAACGCCAGCGCCACCTCATCGGCCTGTACTGCCGCCACGCCGCCGAGCACCTCGCCCGGCTGCTCGAACTCGACCGCAGCCGCGCCACCGTCGCCACGCTCCGCCAGGAGCTGCTGCCGACCCGGCTGCCCCGGGTCCCCGGGGTCCGTCTGGCCGTGCGGCACCGCCCGGCCGCGGGGGGCGGCGGCGACTGGTACGACGCCCTCCCGCTGCCCGAGGGCGCGCTGGGGCTGTCGGTCGGCGGCGTGAGCGGCGGCGGCATGAGCGCGGTCGCCGCGATGGGGCGGCTGCGGGCCTCCCTGCGGGCGTACGCGGTGATGGAGGGCGAGGACCCGGTCGCGGTCCTGTCCGACCTCGAGCTGCTGCTGCGGCTGACCGAGCCCGCCCGGTCGGCGACGGCCCTGTTCGCCTACGCCGAGCCGGCCTCCCGGAAGGTCGTGGTCGCCGGGGCCGGGCACTGTCCCCCGCTGATCGTCGGCGGGCACCGGGTCGAGTACGTGGAGACCTCGCTGTCCGCGCCACTGGGCATGCTCAGCTGCTGGGAGGCGCCCAGCGTCGAGTTCCGGGCGCTGGCCGGGGAGACCCTGCTGCTCTACACCGACGGCCTGCTGCACCGCACCGGCGATCCCGTCGACCGTGCCTTCGCCCGCCTGCACGCGGCCGCGGCGTCCGCCCCGCGGACCGCCCGGGACGACCCGGCGCAGCTGGTGGAGCACGTCCTGCACACCATGCTCCCGGGCGACCGTGAGGACCCCCACCCGACCGAGGACGTCGTCCTGCTCGCCGCCCGCTTCGACTGACCACCGGCGGGACCGCCGCCGGTCCTCCCCGCGCACCCACTTACGATGGGGTGGTCTACTGCGAGGAGGCATGACGTGGCCGAGGACCGCGCTCCGGAGACCCCGGAAGGCGACGAGCCCATCAAGCAGCGGAAGAACGGCCTGTACCCGGCCGTCTCCGACGAGCTCACCGAGGTGATGAAGTCCGGCTGGGCCGACACCGAACTGCGCGACCTGCAGCCGATCGAGCAGGCACCGTACGCCGCCAAGCGGCGCGCGGCGCTGTCGGCGCGCTTCCCCGGCGAGCGGCTGGTGGTCCCGGCCGGCAACCTGCGCACCCGCGCCAACGACACGGACTACCCCTTCCGTGCCGCCAGTGAGTACGTGCACCTCACCGGCGACCAGACCCAGGACGCCGTGCTGGTCCTGGAGCCCAACGGTGACGGATCTCACGACGCGACCGCCTACCTGCTCCCCCGCTCCTCCCGGGAGAACGGCGAGTTCTGGCTGGACGGCCAGGGCGAGCTGTGGACCGGCCGCCGCCACAGCCTGACCGAGGGCGAGGTCCTGCTGGGCCTGCCGTGCGCCGACGTCCGCAAGGTCGCCGACGTGCTGCGCGGGGCCACGGGCCCGGTCCGGGTCGTCCGCGGCTACGACGCCGGCATCGAGGCCGCGCTGACCGACAAGGTCACCGCCGAGCGCGACGCCGAGCTGAAGGAGTTCCTGTCCGAGCTGCGGCTGGTCAAGGACGAGTGGGAGATCGGCGAGCTGCAGAAGGCCTGCGACTCCACCGCGCGCGGTTTCGAGGACGTCGTCCGGGTCCTGGACAAGGCCGAGGCGACCTCCGAGCGCTACATCGAGGGAACGTTCTTCCTGCGCGCCCGTGTCGAGGGCAACGACGTCGGCTACGGCTCCATCTGCGCGTCCGGCCCGCACGCCACCACCCTGCACTGGGTCCGCAACGACGGCCCGGTCCGCTCCGGCGACCTGCTGCTGCTCGACGCCGGCGTG
The DNA here is from genome assembly GCF_033792765.1 of Streptomyces sp. PA03-6a. Classification (NCBI taxonomy): domain Bacteria; kingdom Bacillati; phylum Actinomycetota; class Actinomycetes; order Kitasatosporales; family Streptomycetaceae; genus Streptomyces; species Streptomyces sp. PA03-6a. The sequence continues at coordinate 7,414 of NZ_JARAVK010000146.1, forward strand.
GAGACCCACAGCCTCTACACCGCCGACGTCACGCGCACGCTGCCGGTGAACGGCACGTACAGCGACATCCAGCGGAAGATCTACGACGCCGTGTACGAGGCGCAGGAGGCCGGCATCGCCGCCGTCCGCCCGGGCGCCGCCTACCGCGACTTCCACGACGCCGCCCAGCGCGTGCTCACCGAGAAGCTCGTCGAGTGGGGCCTGGTCGAGGGCCCGGTCGAGCGCGTCCTCGAACTCGGCCTGCAGCGCCGCTGGACCCTCCACGGCACCGGCCACATGCTCGGCCTGGACGTCCACGACTGCGCCGCCGCCCGCACGGAGACCTACGTCAACGGCACGCTGGAGCCGGGCGTGGTCCTCACGGTCGAGCCCGGCCTGTACTTCCAGGCCGACGACCTGACCGTGCCGGAGGAGTACCGGGGCATCGGCGTCCGCATCGAGGACGACATCCTCGTCACCGAGGACGGCAACCGGAACCTCAGCGACGGCCTGCCGCGCCGCTCCGACGAGGTCGAGCGCTGGATGGCCGCCCTCAAGGGCTGACCCCCGCCGCCCGGACCGACGGCCGGGGCCCCGCGGACCTCCGTGGGGCCCCGGCCTCCGTGCGTCAGGAGACCTTGAGCAGCGAGTCGTCCCGCCACTTGAGGATCTTGTCGAAACTGACCACCGCCCCGTGCCCGGGACGGTTGTGGAAGTGGACGTGGTCCACCAGCGCCTCGATCAGGAACAGCCCGCGCCCGTGCTCGGCGTGCTGGTCCTTCTTCGCCAGCGGACGTACGGAGTGGTGCGTACGGCGCAGGTCCGGGGCGAAGCCCGGGCCGGAGTCCGCCACCTCGATGCGGCAGCGGTCGCCCTCGATGCGGGCCGTCACCCGGTACTCGCCGTGGGCGGCGTGCTCAACGGCGTTGGCACAGGCCTCGGTGAGGGCGACCGACAGGTCGTAGGAGATGTCGGGGTCCACCCCGGCGGTCTCCATCGTCCCCAGCAGGAGCCGGCGGGCGAGCGGAACGCTCGCAGCCTCGCGCCGCAAGTGGAGGGACCACCAGATGCTCATGCTCAGCCTCCTGGCTGCGGCTCGACATACCGATACGTATTGCCCCGAAACACGGTCGGTAAGCGTGGCGTTGACGTGATGCCAGCCATACGGCGGATGCCGTCGCTCCTCAGGCGGGTGTAGGAACGCCGCCGGACGCATAGCACAGACCGGCGTGTTCCGGGACCCGCCGTTCGCAAGGCGGGCCCGCGGTGAGAGGATGACGCCCGTCATGTCTACCCCCGTGCGCGCCGGCGCCGATCTGCGACTGCTGCGGGCCGCGGTGTTCACCGCGGTCTGCGTCGTGTTGTCCGCGGGCGCGCACATGCTGGCGTCGGGGCACGGGGTGCCCGGCTGGACGCTGGCGGTGGGCTGGCTGGTCGTCTTCGCGGTCGTCGCCCCGCTCGCCGGGCGGGAGCGCTCGATGCCCGCCATCGCGACCGGGCTCGCGGGCGGACAACTCGTGCTGCACGTGCTGTTCAACGTGGGCGGGGTCTGCGGTGCCGGCGGGATAGCCGAGATCGCCGGGCGGCTGCTCTGCGACGAACGGACGGCGGCGCTGCGCTCCCACGCGCACTCCGCGGCCGGGACGGGTCACATGGTGGGCATGCCCGCGATGCCCGGCATGCCCTCCGCGGCCGCCGAGAGCACGATGCTCTCCTACAGCCTCCCCATGCTGCTCGGGCACGTGGTCGCCGCGGTGACCGCCGGCTGGCTGCTGCGCCGCGGCGAGGCCGCGCTGTGGCGGCTGGTCGCCCTGTCGGCCCGCGGGCTGGCCGAACTGTCGGGCGGCGCCCTGCGCCACGCCGTCGCGCTCGTACGCCTCCTGCTGACGGGCAGCCCGGCCGCGCCCCGCGCCGTCCTCGCCCCGAGCCGCACCGGCGGCTCCACCCGCGTGCCGCGCACGGCGCTGCTGCGGCACAGCCTGGCCCGGCGCGGTCCGCCGGCGTACGCCCTCGCGGCCTGAACGCGACCCGCTCCACCGACGTACGAGGGCGGAGTCGCGCGCGCCGCACGCGTGCCATCCGTCACCTTCCCTCCGTCACCGTGGAGTCTCCGCATCATGAACACCGTCATGCGCCGCGCCACCGCCCTCGCCGCCGTCACCGGGGCGGCCGTGCTCGCCACCGCCGTCCCCGCCTTCGCGCACGTGAGCGTCCAGCCCGGCAACGCCGCCAAGGGCGGCTACAGCACGGTCGCGTTCAAGGTCCCCAACGAGGACGACAAGGCCTCGACGATCAAGGTCGAGGTCAACCTGCCGGGCGACCACCCGATCGCCTCCGTCTCCACCCAGCCGGTTCCCGGCTGGACGGTGCAGATCACCAGGACCAAGCTCAAGACCCCGCTGAAGACCGGGCACGGCGACCTCACCGAGGCCGTCACGAAGATCACCTGGAGCGGCGGGAAGATCAAGCCCGGCGAGTTCCAGCAGTTCCCCGTCTCCTTGGGCCCGCTGCCCGAGGACACCGACCAGCTGGTCTTCAAGGCGCTCCAGACGTACGACAACAAGGAGGTCGTGCGCTGGATCGAGGAGCAGCAGGAGGGCCAGGAGGAGCCGGAGCACCCGGCGCCCGTGCTGACCCTGGCCGACGCCGCGGACGACGGCCACGGTCACGACGCCGCCACCTCGGACGACAAGAAGGACGACGCCAAGGCCGAGGCCGTCTCGGCGTCCGGCGACGGCGCCACCGAGAAGACCGCCTCCGCCGACGCCGGTGACACCACGGCCCGGGTGCTGGGCATCGTCGGCATCGTCGTGGGCGTGCTGGGCGTCGCCTTCGGCGTGCTGGCCGGCCGCCGCCGCGGCACGGGCACCCCGTCCGCCTGACGCACCATCGCCGGGGCGGCCGCCGCGCACGCACCGCGGCCGCCCCGGCGCCGCAACGAATTCCTGGGGAACCCCTGATGCGTACCACCCTCAGGGCGGCAGCCTCGGCCGCCGCCGTCGCCGCACTCGCCCTGACCCTCGCCGCCTGCGGCGGCCCGGACGGCGGGGCGGACACCTCCGGCGCCGAGCCGGTCGTCTCCGTCGAGGGGACACCGAAGGCCGCGACCGTCCTGGACACGCCGTTCGAGAAGCCGGACATGATCCTCACGGACACGCACGGCACGACGTACGACTTCGTCGAGCGGACCAAGGGCCGGCCGACCCTGCTCTTCTTCGGCTACACCCACTGCCCGGACGTCTGCCCGACGACGATGAGCGACATCGCCATCGCCAAGTCGAAGCTGCCCGCGGCCGAGCAGGACGAGCTCGTCGTGGTCTTCGTGACCACCGACCCCGAACGCGACACCCCGCAGCGGCTCGGCGAGTGGCTGGGCGCGCAGGACAAGTCCTTCGTCGGCCTCACCGGTGACTTCGCCACGATCCAGGCGGGCGCGCGCTCGCTCGGCGTGGACGTGGAGAAGCCGGTGAAGGAGAAGGACGGCAGCATCACCGTGACGCACGGCGCCCAGGTCATCGCGTACTCGCCGAAGGACGACAAGGCGCACGCGCTGTACATGTCGGGCACGACGTCCGAGGAGTTCGCCGCCGACCTGCCGAAGATCATCGCGGGGCGGACGCCGTGACCCCGGCCCGCTCCCTGCGGCGGATCCCCGTGGCGGCGGCCCTGGTGCTGCTCGGCGCCACGGCCTGCTCCGGGTCACCGGACGGCCCCGAACTGACGGTGAGCGGCGCCTACATCCCGCAGCCCACGCTGGCGGACATGGCGGCCGGCTACTTCACCGTCAGCAACACCGGCGACCGGGACGCCCGGCTGACCTCCGTCACCAGCGACCTGTCCGGGGACATCACCCTGCACAGCACCGAGGACAACCGGATGCGCCGGGTGACCTCCTTCACGGTCCCGGCGGGCGGACGGCTCACCCTCGCGCTCGGCGGCAACCACCTGATGCTGACGAACCTGGAGCACAAGCCCGCGGCCGGCGAGCAGGTTTCGCTGCGGCTGCACTTCGACGACGCCGACACCATCGACGTACGGGTCCCGGTCAAGCCCGCGGGCTACCACCCGGGGGACTGAGGAGAGCGCCATGAGGGTGATGACGAAGTCCGCGCTGCGGCTGCTGGCCGTACCGCTCGCCGTGCTCGGCCTGCTGCTCGGCACCGCGGCACCGGCGTCCGCGCACGCCGCGCTCGTCGGTTCCGACCCGGCGCAGGGTTCGGTCGTCAAGACCGCGCCGGCGCAGGTGCGGCTGTCCTTCTCCGAGGGTGTGCTGCTGTCGAAGGACTCCATCCGGGTCCTCGGCCCGGACGGCAAGCGCGCCGAGACCGGCGACGCGAACGACGGCGGCAGGGGCAGCACGACCGCGGCCGTCGCCCTGCGCCCGGGGCTCGGCGACGGCACGTACACCGTGGCGTGGAAGGTCGTCTCGGCCGACAGCCACCCGGTCGCGGGCGCCTTCACCTTCTCCATCGGCGCGCCCTCCAAGACCTCCGTCCAGCTGCCCGACCAGGAGGTGGGCGGGGGCGCCGTCGGCACCCTGTACGACATCGCCCGCTACGCCGCCTACCTCGGCTTCGCGCTGCTGGTCGGCGCCGCGTTCTTCATCGGTGTGTGCTGGCCGGACGGCGCGCGGACGCGGTCGATGCGGCGGCTGGTGGCCGCCGGCTGGGCCGCGATGGTCGCCGCGACGATACTGCTGCTGATGCTGCGCGCCCCCTACGCCGACGGGGGCGGGCTGGGCGACGCCTTCGACCTCGGCGGCGTACGGGACGTCCTGGACACCCGGCCCGGCGCGGCGCTGGTGTCCCGGCTGCTGCTGCTCGCCGCGGGCGCGGTGTTCATCGCCGTGCTCTTCGGCAGCTGGGCCAAGCGGGAGGACCCGGTCGAACGCCAGGACCTCGCCTGGGGCCTGGCCATCGGCGGCACGGTCGTATCGGTCGGCCTGGCCGCGACGTGGGCCATGGCCGAGCACGCCTCGGTCGGCATCCAGGCCTCGGTGGCGATGCCCGTCGACATCGTGCACCTGCTGGCCATGGCCGTCTGGCTCGGCGGTCTCACCGCACTGCTGGTCGCGCTGTGGGGCGGGCAGCGCGTGGAACGGGCGGTGGTGCAGCGCTTCTCCCGGATCGCCTTCGGGGCGGTGGTGACCCTGGTCGTCACCGGCGTCTACCAGTCCTGGCGCCAGCTGGGCTCCTGGGACGCGCTGGTGTCCACCGGCTACGGCCAGCTGCTGCTGGTCAAGATCGGCCTGGTCATCCTCCTGGTGGAGCTGGCCTGGCTGTCCCGCCGCTGGACCGCGCGGCTCGGCGACACGGCCGTCCGCGGCAAGGCCGCCGTCGCCCAGCCGGTCGCCGTGGGACGGAAGGGCGGCGGGGGCGGGGGTGCGTCCGAGCGCGCCGAACAGCTGGCCCGCCAGGAGGCGGCGCTGGCCAAGGAGCGGGCCCGCAAGGACCGCGACGCCGACACCGAGCGCACGGGCCTGCGCAAGTCGGTGCTGGCGGAGGTGGCCGTCGCGGTCGTGGTGCTGGCCGTCACGACGCTGCTGACCGGCACCCAGCCGGGCAGGGCCGCCGAGGAGGGCGCGGCGCAGCAGCAGGCCTCCGCGCCGGTGTCCGAGGTGCCCGAGCCGCTGGACGTGAGGATCCCGTTCGACACGGGCGGCACGAACGGCAAGGGCGAGGCGGAGGTGACCCTGGACCCGGGCGGCGTCGCCGAGAACGAGCTCCACCTGCTGGTCACCGCCCCCGACGGACGGGCCTTCGACGTCCCCGAGGTGCAGGTCTCCTTCACCCTGAAGTCCAAGAAGATCGGCCCCATCCCGGTGACGCTGGGCAAGATCGACACCGGTCACTGGAGTGCCGAGAACGTCCAGATCCCGGTCCCCGGGGAGTGGACGGTCGCCGTGACCGTACGGACCTCGGACATCGACCAGGTCACCCGCACGAAGGTAGTGAAGATCGGCTCATGAACGACCGTCCTCAGGACCTCTCGCGGCGCCGTCTGCTCGGCACCGCCGGAGCGGCGGGCGCCGCGGGACTGCTCGTGGGCGGCACCTCGGGCGCCGTCACCGCGCACGCCACGCGGGACGAGGCCACGGCGCTGACCTCCGTCGGCGCCACGGCCGTCCCCTTCCACGGCACCCACCAGGCCGGCATCACCACCCCGCTGCAGGCCCGCGGCCACCTGGTCGCCTTCGACCTGGCCGCGGGCGCCGGGCGCAAGGGTGCCGCGGCGCTGCTGCGCCGCTGGTCGGCGGCGGCCGAGGCGATGACGGAGGGCCGGGCCCCGTCGGGCGACAACCAGATCGCCCTGGACGCCGGGCCGTCCTCGCTCACCGTCACCTTCGGCTTCGGGCGCGGCTTCTTCGCCGGGACGGAGCTGACCGGGCGGATGCCGCAGGCGCTCGCCCCGCTGCCCGACTTCGCCTCCGACGCGCTCGACCGCGGGCGCAGCGACGGCGACCTGTGGATCCAGATCGGCTCCGACGACGCGCTGGTCGCCTTCCACGCCCTGCGCGTGCTGCAGAAGGAGGCCGCGGGCACGGCGACGCTGCGCTGGCAGATGAACGGCTTCAACCGCACCCCGGGCACGACCGCCGAGCCGCGCACCGCCCGCAACCTGATGGGCCAGGTCGACGGCTCCAACAACCCCCGGCCCTCCGACCCCGACTTCGACGCCCGCGTCTTCGTCCCCGCCTCCGGCTCCCCGCAGTGGATGGCGGGCGGTTCCTACGCGGTCGTCCGGCGCATCCGCATGCTGCTGGACACCTGGGACAACCTCCCCCAGGAGCGCCAGGAGAAGGTGATCGGGCGGCGCAAGGCCGACGGCGCCCCGCTGTCCGGCGGCACCGAGGCGAGCAAGCCCGACCTCGACAAGGTCGGCCCGGACGGCCGTACCTTCGCGATCGCCGCCGACGCGCACGTCCGCGTCGCCGCCCCGGCCTCCAACGGCGGCGCGGCGATGCTGCGGCGCGGGTACTCGTACCACGACGGCTACCGTGACGACGGCGCACCGGACGCCGGGCTGCTCTTCGTGGCCTGGCAGGCCGACCCGCTCAAGGGGTTCGTGCCGGTGCAGCGCAAACTCGACCGGGGCGACGGCCTGTCGCGCTTCCTGCGGCACGAGGCCAGCGGGCTCTTCGCGGTCCCGGGCGGCGCGGCACCGGGCGAGTACGTCGGCCAGCGGCTGCTGGAGTCCTGAGGCGGGACTTCGGCGGCAGGGCCTAGGCTGACAGACATGTCGCCGGCGAGCCGTTACACCTATCTCGGCCCTGAGGGCACCTTCACCGAGGCCGCGCTCCGGACGCTTCCGGAGGCCGCCACACGCGAGCTGGTACCGATGGTCTCGGTGCAGGCCGCGCTCGACGCGGTGCGCAGCGGGGAGGCCGCGGCCGCCTTGGTGCCCATCGAGAACTCGATGGAGGGCGGCATCACCGCGACGCTGGACGAACTGGCGGCGGGCACCCCGCTGATGATCTACCGCGAGGTGCGGCTGCACATCGCGTTCGCGCTGCTGGTGCGCCCGGGTACGGGGCTCGGGGACGTCAAGACGGTCACCGGTCACCCGGCGGCGCAGGTGCAGGTCCGCAAGTGGCTGACGGCGCACCTGCCGGACGCCGCGTGGGAGTCGGCGGCGTCGAACGCGGACGGGGCCCGACTGGTGGCGGAGGGCCGGTACGACGCGGCGTTCGCGGGCGAGTTCGCGGCGCCGACGTACGGGCTGGAGCCGCTGGCCACGCAGATCCACGACGCGGCGAACGCCGAGACCCGTTTCGTGCTGGTCGGCCGTCCGGCCCGGCCGGTCGCGCCGACCGGCGCCGACAAGACCTCGGCGGTGTTCTGGCTGGGCGACGACCACCCCGGCGCGCTGCTGGAACTGCTGCAGGAGTACGCGGTGCGCGGGGTGAACCTGATCCGCATCGAGTCGCGGCCGACCGGCGAGGGGATCGGCCGGTACTGCTTCTCGGTGGACTGCGAGGGGCACATCACCGAGCGCCGGGTCGGCGAGGCGCTGATGGGCCTGAAGCGGATCTGTCCGCAGGTACGTTTCCTCGGCTCGTACCCGCGCGCGGACGAGGTGCCGCCGCAGCAGCGCAAGGGGACCACGGACGAGGAGTTCACGGCCGCGGCGGACTGGCTGGGGCGCGCCCTGGACGGGCGGGTCTGAGGCGCTCGCGCACCGCTTCCCGGGGGCCTTCGGTGAACAACCGGTGGCCCCTTCGGTTGTCCACCGCGTTATCCACAGGCCCTTGCCGCGGGCTGGGGATAAGTCGACAGAACAAGTCGCCCAAGGAACCGCCAGATCGACAAATCGGCACACTCGCGCCAACTGGTCCCACAGACCCCCAGGTCATCATTCGTCATCCCAATACCTTCGAACAACTCGATAGAGGGAAGAGTTCTCACTCGAAAGTGAGTGTTAGGAGGGTTTGAACCGGGAATCCATGCCCCCGCACCCACCCCGCGGAATGATCAGGTCCATCTTCCACAGCCCATCCACACCCGCTGTGGACAAGTGAGGGGGACACCCCTCCCCCTGTGGATAACTCTCCGCTCCGGACCTGCCCCAACTGCCTTTGTCCACAGGCCACATGCCCTCCCCGGAGGGACGCGAAGAATTCGGTTGACGGTAACCGACCCGCCATTATCGGCCGTACGGCTTTTCCCGCAGCCCGCTTTCGAAGCGGACATAACACCCCATAAAGCACTTAACTTGTCGCGTCGGCACCCGGCGCACCGGTAGCCTGTTCCCGTGATTGACCTTCGCCTGCTTCGTGAGGACCCCGACCGTGTGCGCGCCTCCCAGCGCGCCCGTGGAGAGGACGTCGCGCTCGTCGACGCCCTGCTCTCCGCAGACGAGCGGCGCAGGTCGTCCAGTACCCGCTTCGACGAGCTGCGCGCGGAGCAGAGGTCGCTGGGCAAGCTGGTCGGCAAGGCCCAGGGCGAGGAACGGGCCGAGCTGCTGAAGCGGGCCGAGCAGCTCAAGGCCGCCGTGAAGACCGCCGACGCCGAGCAGCACGAGGCCGCCGAGGAGGCGCGGCGCCTGCTGCTGCAGCTCGGCAACATCGTCCACCCGGACGCCCCCGTCGGCGGCGAGGAGGACTTCGTCGTCAAGGAGGTCATCGGCAGCCCGCGCGACTTCGCGGCCGAGGGCTTCGAGCCCAGGGACCACATCGACCTCGGCGAGCTGCTCGGCGCCATCGACGTCGACCGCGGCGCCAAGGTCTCCGGCTCGCGCTTCTACTACCTGACCGGCCCCGGCGCCCTGCTGGAGCTGGCCCTGGTCAACGCGGCCATCGCGCAGGCCACCGCGGCCGGCTTCGTCCCGGTGCTGACCCCGACGCTGGTCAAGCCGGAGGCCATGGCCGGCACCGGCTACCTCGGCCAGGTCGAGGACGACGTGTACTACCTGGAGAAGGACGGCCTGTACCTGGTCGGCACCTCCGAGGTCCCGCTCGCCGCGTACCACATGGACGAGATCATCGAGGCGTCGAAGCTGCCGCTGCGCTACGCGGGCTTCTCGCCCTGCTACCGGCGCGAGGCGGGCTCGTACGGCAAGGACACCCGCGGCATCATCCGCGTCCACCAGTTCGACAAGGTGGAGATGTTCGTCTTCACCCGCCCCGAGGACGCCGAGGCCGAGCACGCCCGGCTGCTGGAGTGGGAGAAGCAGTGGCTGACCTCGCTCGAGCTGCCCTTCCGGGTGATCGAGCTGGCCTCGGGTGACCTGGGCTCCTCGGCGGCGCGCAAGTTCGACTGCGAGGCGTGGATCCCCACCCAGGGCAAGTACCGCGAGCTGACCTCGACCTCGAACACCACCGAGTTCCAGGCCCGCCGGCTCTCCGTGCGGCTGCGGGACGAGAACGGCACCCGCCCGCTGGCCACGCTCAACGGCACCCTGTGCGCCATCCCGCGCACCATCGTCGCCATCCTGGAGAACCACCAGCAGGCCGACGGCTCGGTCCGCGTCCCCGAGGTGCTGCGCCCGTACCTGGGCGGCCGTGAGGTGCTGGAGCCGGTAGCCAAGTGACCGCCCCGCTCCCCTACCGTCTGGTCGCGACGGATCTCGACGGCACGCTGCTCGGCCCCGACCACACCGTCTCCGGACGTTCGCGCAAGGCGCTCGCCGCGGCCACCGCGGCGGGTGCCGATCACATCGTCGTCACCGGCCGCCCGGTGGCCCGTACGGTGCACGTCCTGGAGGACCTGGGCTACGAGGGCCTGGCCGTCTGCATGCAGGGCGCGCAGGTCTACCACGCGGGCGAGCGGCGGCTGCTGACCTCGGTCACGCTGGACCGGCAGACCGCCCGGACGGCGCTGGCCAAGATCGAGGCGGAGACCGGCCCGCTGGCCGTGGCGGCGGCGCTCGACGGCATCGACGGCGACATCGTGCTCGGCCCCGGCTACCGGCTGTTCGACTCGGAGCTGCCGGTGGGCGGCGAGGTGGACGACGTGGAGGGGCTGTGGGCATCGCCCGTCAGCAAGCTCTACGTCCAGCATCCGCGACTGGGCGACGACGAGCTCGCGCACGCGGCGACCACGGCCGCCGGGGGCCTGGTCAGCGCCGTGATGTCCGGTACGGGCATCGTGGAGCTGCTGCCGCTGGGGCTGTCCAAGGCCCGGGGGCTGTCGCTGGCCGCCCGCCGGCTGGGTGTGACGGCCGCCGAGACCATCGCCTTCGGTGACATGCCCAACGACCTGCCGATGTTCGAGTGGGCGGCCCACGGCGTCGCGATGGGCAACGCCCATCCGCTGCTGAAGGCGGCCGCCGACGAGGTCACGGCCTCCAACGGCGAGGACGGGATCGCCCTGGTCCTGGAGCGGCTCTTCCCCGGGGCGTGAGCCCGCGGCACGCGAGGCCGATCAGCAGGGCGATGACGTGCCCGAGGTCGGTGTAGGTGCGGCCCGGTGTGACCAGGGGGTAGGCGAAGAAGCCCGCGGCGGCGAGCAGGTAGGGCAGCCGCCAGGGCGGTCGTACCCGGTGGGTGAGCACGCCGATGGCCCCGGCCAGCCCGTAGCTGACGCCGATGTCGACGGTGTGGGCGAGCGAGGCCGGCAGCCGGTCCGCGTGGATGCCGAGCAGCACGGCCTGCTGGCTGAGGACGCTCGCCCCGACGTGGGCCAGGGCCACGACGCCGAGCCAGCGCCGGGTGCCCAGCCAGCGCTCGGCGGGGGCGTGGACGGCCTCGAAGCAGAGCGCGTACAGCCCGAAGGCCGCCGGGGACTCGGTCCACAGCGCGCTGCCGACCAGCGCCCGCACCGGCTGGGAGCCGAGCTCCGCCAGGTTGGTGCTGTTGTGGTGCAGCAGGAAGGACCGCAGGTCCGGCGGGGCGGCCGCCATGATGCCGCTGGTCACGGCGAGGGCCAGCAGCCAGACGTGCGTCCCGGGGGCGGAGCGCACCCAGGCCCGCACCTCGGGGACGACGACCCGGGCCGCCGCGCCGCTCGGTGCGGTGCGGCGGCGCCCGGTGCCGGCGGTGCCGGCCGTCTCGTCCGTTGCCATCCCCTCCATCGTGCGGCAGGGGGACGGCTGCTTCAGCGGGTTCAGGCCGCCTTGATCGCGGAGATGTCGAAGGTCAGCTTGACCTTGTCGCTGATCAGGACGCCGCCGCCCTCGAGGGCCGCGTTGTAGGTGAGGCCCCAGTCGCCGCGGTTGACGGTCGTCGAGCCCTCGAAACCGACACGGAGGTTGCCGTAGGGGTCGGTGGCGGAGCCGTTGTAGGTGAAGTCGATGGAGACCGGCTTGGTGGTGTCCTTGATCGTGAGGTCACCGTGCATGCGGTAGGTCTCGTCGTCGACCTGCTCGGCGGAGCTGCTGCGGAAGCTGATCTCCGGGTAGGTGGCGGCGTCGAAGAAGTCGCCGGTGCGCAGGTGCTCGTCGCGCTGGGCCTGGTTGGTGTCGATGCTGACGACCTTGATGGTGACCTCGGCGGAGGAGTTGGCCGGCTTGCTGCCGTCCAGCTGCAGCTTGCCCTCGTACTCCGCGAACTGGCCGCGCACGGTGGTGACCATCGCGTGGCGCACGGCGAAGCCGACCTCGCTGTGGGTCGGGTCGATCGTGTACTCGCCGGTCAGGTGCGCCAGGTCGGCGGACGGCGCGGTGGTGACGGCAGCGGTCTCGGTGGCATCGCTCTTGCGATTGAACAGGCCCATGACTAACTCCTTGGGGACGCGTTGGTTTACGATTCAACCTCCTTCACGGTAGCGACATTCCCTTGAATTCTCAAGGAGTCCTGTGATCCAGCCCACTTCCGGGGGACGAGGACGAAGCGCCGGCGGCCCCGGTCACGGGACCACCGGCGGCGGAGCCCGGCGGCGGCACGCCCGGCGAGCGCGTCGATGCGGTGGGCCAGCTCCGGGCTGAACAGCGCGATGAGCAGGCCGAGGGCGGCCAGGAACACACCCACGGCGAAGAGCAGCGGAGTCTCGGACGTCACGCCGCACATCTGACAATCCGATGTGCGGACGTCGGGGGAGCAGGGCCGCCCGGGCGGAAGAAGACCACCCGGGCGGCTTACGGTGGGACGGGCCCTAGGCCGGAACGATCACTCCTCGCCGGCCAGCGTCAGCGACCGCATCCGCTGCCCCGCGAAGGCCGTCGCGGCGAGAGTGACGCCGACCAGCAGCACCACTGCGAGCGGCAGCCCCACGTCGGAGGTCACCGTGCCCTCGCCGGCGATCTTCTGGGCCAGCGCCAGGGCCCACTGCTGCACGCTCAGCGTGCGCGCCCCGGGTACCAGGCTGCCGATCAGCGACTCCCAGATCAGCGCGTAGACCAGGCCGAAGACCACGGCCTGCCGGGTCACCACGCCCAGCAGCAGGAAGATCGCCGCGTACGTGACGGAGGCGACCGCCGCCGCCGCGGTGAACGCGACCGCGATGCCCTGGCTGTTGCCGTTGAGGATGAACCCGGCGATCAGCGTCGGCACCGCCGAGAAGACCACCGACACCGCGATGGCGACCAGCAGCTTGGTGACGATGATCGTCGGCCGCCGTACCGGCTTGGCCAGCAGGTAGATGATCGAGCCGTCGTCGATCTCCGGCCCGATGGCGCCGGTACCGGCGATCACGCCGACCAGCGGCACCATCGTCGCCAGCGCGAAACCGCCCAGCACCGAACTCGCGATGGAGTCGTCGGCGCCGACCAGCGCCCGCACCGCCACGGAGATCAGGATCAGCAGCGCAGGCAGGGCGAACAGGACCAGGGCCCGGCGGCGGCCCAGCAGCCCCCGGTAGGTCAGCCTGGCCACGGTGGGATTGAACATCGGAGCTCCTTACAGCCGTGTGCCTACGCCGTGACCAGGTAGGAGAAGACGCTCTCCAGGGACTCGTCGGACGGCGAGACCGTGAAGAGCCGGATGCCCCGCTCCCGCGCGACGCGCGGCAGCAGCTCGGTGAAGCCGGCGAAGTCGATCGCCTGGATGCGCAGCGCCCGCTCCTTCCAGTCCAGCTCGATGGCGGCCGTGGACCCGTCCGCGATCAGCGCGGCGGCGAGCGCCCGGTCGTCGCTGGAGCGCACCAGGTAGCGGTGCGGCCGGTCCGTCATGAGCCGGCGGATCTTGCGGAAGTCTCCCGAGGCGGCGTGCCGGCCGGCGACGACCACCTCGATGTGGCTCGCCAGCTGCTCGACCTCCTCCAGGATGTGCGAGGAGAACAGCACCGTGCGGCCCTCGGCGCCCATCCGCCGCAGCAGGTCCATCAGGTGCAGCCGCTGCCGGGGGTCCATGCCGTTGAAGGGCTCGTCCAGCAGCAGCACCGACGGGTCGTGCACGAGCGCGGAGGCCATCTTGGCGCGCTGCCGCATGCCCTTGCTGTACGTGGAGACCGCGCGGTCCTGGGCGAACTCCATCTCGACCGTGGCCAGGGCGCGCTGCGCCGCCGCCCCCGGGTCCGCCAGCCCGTGCAGTTCGGCGTTGGCGACCACGAACTCCCGGGCCGTCAGGAAGTCGTACATCGCCTCCCGTTCGGGGACGATGCCGATGTGCCGGTACACCTGCTCGTTGCGCCAGACCGTGGCGCCGTCGAGGGTGACGGTGCCGGCCGAGGGGGCCAGGAAGCCGCCCATCATGTTGATCAGGGTGGACTTGCCCGCGCCGTTGGGGCCGAGCAGCCCGGTGACGCCGGGGCCGATCGTCATCGTCACGTCGTTGACGGCGACGACGTTGCCGAACCAGCGGGACACGTGGTCGATGGACAGGGTGGTCACGACAGTACGGCCTTTCGGTAGCGGCGCATCAGCAGGCCGAAGGAGCCGGCGATCACGGCGAGGAGGACGAGGAGGTAGACCGTGCCGACGACCGCGTCCTTCGGGCCCGCGCCCTCGGGGAAGCTGGAGGTCGCCCCCAGCCACCAGGTCTGCGCGCCGTCGATCAGCGTGATCGGCGAGAACAGGCCGAGCCAGCCGATCACGTCGGCGTTGCCGTTGATCGAGGCGACGCCCTGGACGCTGGTCACCGCGCCGTACGAAAGCGTGAACACGGCGATGACCGCGGCGACGCCGAAGCCCCGGCGCGGCGTCAGCGCCGCGATGACCAGGCCGATGCCCGCGAACAGCAGCGACAGCAGCAGGGCGGCGAGCATCGCCTTGGCGAAGCCCGCGCTCTGGTCGCTCACGTCGAACTTGGCCAGCAGCGCCCCGATGTACATGATCAGCAGCGGCGTCGCGGTGAGGATGAACAGCGCCGTGGTCAGCGCGGCGAACTTCGACGCGACGTAGTCGACCGCCTCGATCGGACGCGAGAAGTACAGCGGGGTCGTCTTGAACCGCAGGTCCAGCGAGACGGCCTGCGGGGCCTGCGCCGCCAGGTAGAGGCCGATGACCGCCTGCATGATGATCGCGTACTGGGTGTACTCGATCGGCAGCTTGGTCGCCTTCGTGCCGATCGCCACCGCGACCATGATCCCGGCCGGAACGCACATCACGGCCAGCAGGATCATCGGCAGCACCTTGGACTTCGCCGAACGGCCGAGCCCGTACGCGCTGCGCAGGCTCTGGACGTACAGCGACGTGCGCGCGTAGCCGCGGCCCAGGCGCGGGCCGTCGTAGTGCCGGTAACCGATGTCGTGGATGACGTCGGCGGCGGGCGTCCTGCCCTCAAGCTGCGTCATGCTCGTCCCCTCCCCGGAAGATCTCGGCGATGCGGTGCCGGTGCTGCTCCATGCGCACCAGGCCCGTGCCGAGCTCCGCGACCGCGTCGCGGACCGCGTCGTACGTCTCGTCCCCGTCGATGTCGACCATGACCAGCCGGCCGTCCGCGTGCGCGTTGAGCCCGGCGGCGGTCAGCTTCTCCACCAGCTCGTCCTCGTGCTCGGTGACCTCGACGGTGAGCGAGGCGGTCGCCTGGGTGAAGTCGCTGGTCGAGGAGGAGCGCAGCAGGGAGCCGCCGTCGATGACGACGATGTGGTCGCTGGTGCGCTCCAGTTCACCGAGCAGGTGGGAGGTGACCAGCACGGAGATGCCGAACTCGGTGTGGACGCGCCGGATCAGTTCGAGCATGTCGTCGCGGCCGACGGGGTCCAGCCCGTTCGTCGGCTCGTCGAGCAGCACCAGCCGGGGGTCGTGGACCAGCGCCTGGGCCAGCTTCACCCGCTGCTTCATGCCCGTGGAGTACCCGCCCATGGGGCGGTACCGCTCCTCGTACAGGCCGACGTGGCGGAGCGTGTCCGCGGTGCGCTCTCGCGCGGCGGCCGGCGGCAGCCCCGAGATACGGGCCATGTGGACGACGAACTCCGTCGCCGACACGTCCGGGGGCAGGCAGTCGTGCTCCGGCATGTAGCCCACATGGGCGCGGATCGCCGCGCCCTCTGTCGCCACATCCATGCCCAGGACGGCGGCCCGGCCTTCCGTGGCCGGCGCCAACCCCAGGAGGATCTTGATCAGGGTCGACTTGCCGGCTCCGTTGGCACCGACCAACCCGGTCACGCCGGGTGCGATGTCGACGGTGAGCCGGTCCAGAGCGGTCACCCTCGGGTACCGCTTCGTCAGGCTTTCGGTAGCGATCACAGTCACGCCACGAACCTAGTGGCGCGGGCCACACCCCGTCGTCAGTCTGGGGGGCGGTTGTGCGTAGTCCTTGGGGTTGACTCCCCCGTAGGGGAGGCGCTGCGGTGCGTCCGTCTTGGCGGGGTTCCTCCTGCGGGTCGCGCGGTTCAGCCGTGGCGGGGCGTCGTCCGGGAGCACGGTCGGCTCCACCGGTCGCCCCCGACGGGCCGGACCCCGCGGTGGTGCCGCGTGGCGCTGCGTCGGGTCGTGGGGTGCGGGCGCGGGCGCGTGGCAGTGCGCGGGTCGCGCTCGCGTGAGGGGCGCGGGGGTGTGCGGGGCG
>NZ_JARAVK010000147.1:0-23658 GCF_033792765.1 Streptomyces sp. PA03-6a
GACCCCGCCCCGCTGTCCCGCCGTCCCGCCGATCCGCCGTCCCGCCGATCCGCCGATCCGCCGTCCCCGGAGGCACACCCATGCGACAGTTCACGGCCGTCGTCAACCCCACCGCCGGGGGCTCCACCGGGGCGGCAGCCCTCCTCCCACTGGCGAAGCTGCTGCGGGAGGCGGGCGCGGAGCTGGAGACCGTGTACAGCGACAGCCTCCGGCACGCCCAGGACCTGGCGCGCCGGGCCGGCGAGTGCGGCCGCGTCGTCCTCGCCGTCGGCGGCGACGGCATCGTGGGCGGCATCGGCGGCGCCCTCAGCGGGACCGGCACCGTCCTCGGCCTCGTCCCCGCAGGCCGGGGCAACGACTTCGCACGCGCCCTCGGCCTGCCCTCCGGGCCCGCCGAACTCGCCCGGATCCTGCTCCGCGACGAGCCGCGCGCCGTCGACACCATCGAGGTCGAGTCGGCGGTCCACGACCGGACCGTCGTCCTCGGCAGCGTCTACGCAGGCGTCGACGCGGTCGCCAACCACCACGCCAACACCGCCCGGCTGCTGCGCGGCCCGGCCTCCTACTACGCCGGCGGGCTGCGCGCGGTCGCCGGCTGGCGCGCCGCCGCCTACCGCGTCACCGTCGACGGCGTCGTCCACGAACGCCGCGGCTACACCGTCGTGGCCGCCAACTCCGGCTACTACGGCTCCGGCCGGGCCATCGCGCCCGGTGCCCGGGTCGACGACGGGCTGCTCGACGTCGTCATGATCCACGACGCACCGCGCCGGCTCTTCTTCACGCTGATGAACGAGCTCAAGACCGGTGCGCACGTGGAGCGCCCCGAGGTCGAGATCGTGCGCGGCAAGGAGATCCGCATCGAGGCCGACCGCGCGGTCCCGTACGGCGCGGACGGCGAGGTGGAGGCCGCCCTCCCGGTCACCGCGCGGATCCGCCCGGGAGCACTCCGGGTGCTGTGCTGATCCCCGCCGTGGGTAGGCTCGCCCGGTGCCCGAAGACGCCTACCTCGCCGCGGTCCGGGAGTCGTACGACACCGTCGCCGCCGACTACGCCGTACGGGTCAGCACCCCGGACGGACTCGACCCGCTCTCCCGCGCCATGCTGGCCGCCTTCGCCGAGACCGTCCGCACGGCCGGCCGGGGCCCGCTGGCGGACCTGGGGTGTGGCCCCGGTTACGTGACGGCGCACCTCGCCGGGCTGGGGGTGCCCGCGTACGGGGTCGACCTGTCGCCGCGCATGGTCGAGCTGGCCCGGCGGGCCCACCCGCACCTGCGCTTCACCGTGGGGTCCATGACCGCGCTCGACATCGGCGACGGCGAACTGGGCGGCGTCCTCGCCTACTACTCCACCCACCACACGCCGCCCGAACTGCTGCCCGTCGTCTTCGCCGAGTTCCGCCGCGTCCTGGCACCCGGTGGCCACCTGATGCTCGCCGGCTGGGTGGGCGAGGACGAGCACCTGCGCCCGGAGCACGCGTACGGCGGCCACCCGGTCTCGTACGGGCTCCACATGCTGCCCGCCCCGCGGATCGCCGCTCTGCTCGAGGAGGCCGGTCTCACCGTCACGGCGCGCCTGGTGCAGGAGCCCGGCGCGGGCGCGAAGCGCGCCGTCGCCACGTTCCTCGCGGAGAAACCCGAACGCCCCTGACGGCCGGGCCCGTTCCTGATCGAACCAGTCGACCGGAGTGGTTGACCTCGAACTGCTCGCCGGCGACGTCGAACACCGCCTCATCCTGCCAGAGCCCGCGCGGCGGGCTTGAACCGGCCGTAACGGGAGGTCATAGCGTTATCGGCGTGATCGGGAACGACGACGACCGGCGTCTGTGGAGCATCGGCGAGGTGGCCCGCGCCACCGGCACGACCATCCGCACGCTGCGCCACTACGACGAGATCGGCCTGCTCGGGGCGAGTGCACGCACCGCCGCCGGACACCGCCGCTACACCGAGCGGGACGTGCGCCGGCTCTACCGGGTGCGGGCACTGCGCGCGCTCGGGCTGCCGCTGGACGAGATCCAGCGCGTCCTCGCGGACAGCGGGGAGGACCTGGGGTCGATGCGCGACCTGCTGACCGCCCAGCTGTCCGCGCTGGAGGCGCACGCCGGGCGGATCCGGCAGCTCACCGCGCAGCTCCGCGGGCTCCTCGGGCGGATCGAGGAGACGTCGATGCCCGATCCCGAACAGTTCATGACGACCTTGGAGTTGATGTCCGTGTTCGAGACCCACTTCACCGCCGGGCAGCGGGAGCAACTGGCCGCGCGACGGGCCGAGATCGGCCCGGAGGGCGTCGAGACCGCGAGGACCGAGTGGACCGGGCTCGTGGAGGCGCTGCTGTCGCACATCGAGGCGGGCACCCCCGCCGACGACCCGGAGGTCAGGGCCCTGGTCGGCCGCTGGGACGCCGTGGGGAGCGGCTTCCACGCCGCGGGGGAGGACGGCGAGGCGACCAGGGCCGCCGCGCGGAAGCTGTGGGACGAGCGCGGGGAGGAACTCGCGCGGAACCTGCCGTGGCCCCCGGACCGGATGCGGGCCCTGCTGCGGTACGTGGAGGAGGTCCGCGAGGCCGACTAGGCTGGAACGTCGGCCGGTTGGGGGAGGGAGACCGATGGACGGGATGACGCGAGGGCCGGGCGGACCGCTCTCACGCGGTCCGGGCGGGGCGGCCGGAGCGCCGCGGGGACGGCTGCACCGGCCCGGTGATCTCAGCGTCTCCCCGGGTCCCGACCGGCACCACTACTGGGCCCTGCTGCCCGAATACGTCCGCGCGCGCATGACGCACGGCACGGGCACCGTCCTTGAGTGGTGGGCGCACGCGGCGGCCGGCGGCGGGGTCCAGGCCGTGGTGCTCGGCACCGACGGCCTCGGCGTGGCAGAACCCGCCGACGGCCCGGGTTCCTCGGTGCGCACCCTCCGGCTCGACCCGGACTCCTTCGTCACCCGGCCCTTCTGGAGCGGCCCGGCGACTCCCACGGCACGCGCCGCAGGTCTGGGGGCCGCCGCCTCGCTGCTCTCAGGACGGGCGGCGCCCACGCACTCCCCCGCGGCAGCCGACGCCGAGGGCGCCCAGGGCGCCGAACCCGAGCTCACCCGGGAGGCCCGGGACTTCCTCGGCAACCTGCCCCCGGGCGCCCAGCGCTTCCTCCAGCAGCCCTTCCTCGGCGCCGACCGGCACGTCACCACCCGGTGGTACTTCTACGAGCAGCCCGTGGCCGGGGGCCTGTCGGAGATGTCCGTCTGGTGCCACCTGGAGGGCCGGCGCACGGTGACCTTCCTCTCCGGGACCCGCCGGCTGCCGCAGGGCGCCGCTCCCGCACAGGCCACGTGGTCCGTCGTGTGCCGCCGTGCGGCCGTGCTGCACCCGGCGGGCCCCTGAGGCCTCCCGTGCGTCGGCGTTTCCGGGTGGCCGCGGTGACGCCGTAGCATCCGCTGGAGAGGGACGAACGCCGGAAGGGACGCGATGGGCCTGGACGAATCCGTGGCAGCCCGTGCCGAGGACGTGGCGCTCACCCGGGCCGCGCAGGCGGGTGACGTCACGGCGCTCGGTCTGCTCCTGGAGCGTCACCGGGCCGGCATGCGCGCCGTCGCCCTGAGCGTCCTGGGCCCGGGGCCCGACGTGGACGACGTGCTGCAGGACGCCTCGCTGACGGCGCTGCGCCGCGTGGGCGACGTCCGCGATCCCGCCGCGGTGGGGCCGTGGCTGCGGATGATCGTCCGCAACAACGCCCGCTCCCTGCTGCGCGGCACGGTCCCCACCAGCCCGGTCGACGACCTCGTCCTGCGCGCGGCGGACTCCGGCCCCGAGCGGTGGCTGGAGTCCGCCGCGCTGCGGGACTGGATCTGGGAGGCCATCGAGCAGCTCTCCCCGACGCTGCGGCTGCCGCTCGTACTGCGCCACTTCACCACTGGCGTCAGCTCGTACGAGCAGATCGCCTCGGCCTGCGGGCTTCCCGTCGGCACCGTCCGCAGCCGGCTCAGCCAGGCCCGGGCCAAGCTCGCCCAGGCACTCGCCGACACCGCGGACGGCGCCCACGACGACAGCGTCCGGCGCACCAGGGCCAGCAGGACCGAGGCCCACGAGACCCTGGCCGCGGCCGAACGCGGCCACTTCGCCGGCTTCCTGCGGGAACGCTGGTCACCCGAGGTCGGCCTGTTCAGCGGGAGGGAGCGGGTGGGGGGCAGGGGCCTGCTGATCCGCGGCATGGACTCCGACCTGACCGCCGGGGTCCGCCAGCGTCTCGTGCACGCCGTCGCCGGGCGCTCGCTGACCGTCTGGGAGATGGACATCGTCAACCCGCCGGACAACCCCGGGCACTGCCCGCCCGCCGTCGCCTGGCTGATGACCCACGACGCCGCGGGCCGGGTCGACGGCCTGCGGCTCCACCACCCCCGCCCCGTGCCCATACCGGGCGCCGCGGCCGCGTGAGCCGGGGCGGGGTGGCCGTGCCTCAGCTGTGGAAGCGGATGTAGCCGTCGCCGTCCGCGTCGGAGCCGCGCTTGGTGTACGCGTGGACGTCGGAGCGGCTGCCCGAGGGCTTGTAGAGGTAGATCGTGTCGCCGTCGTTGTTCCACATGAAGTTGCAATTGGCGCGGTAGGCCACGTTGTTCTTGTCGGAGTCCGTGCCGTGGCCGCCGCGGAGTTTCACGTAGTCGCCGGGCTGGAGGTAGTGGTTCGCGGTGAAGGCGAAGCGGTTGCCCGTGGCGTCCTTGACGACGTAGCCCTTGAGGTTGACCGTCGCCGAGGCCGAGTAGTTCCTGATCGTCAGGTATTCCGCGCGGGTGTTGCCGGAGGAGCAGTTGTTGGAGTCCCGTCCGGGCGCGTCGTACTGCGCCCCGCGGATCTTGAGGGCGGAGCTGTACTCGGCGGCGTGTGCCTGGACCGGTATGAGGACGGCGGTCGCACAGGCCGCGGCGAACGCGGCCACGCCGATACGGACGTGCTTGGTCATGGGAATCCCCCCTGTTGGGACGGGGCCGCGCGCGGGTCACGTGCGCGGAGCGTCGGAACTGCGCCCTTCGTGGAAGGTGAGTTCCGGGACCCTCCGCCCCACCGGGAGCGCGGACCATGCGCGCCGAGCCGCCCGCCTGTGCCGGGTTTCCGGCCCCCCGTCGGCGTCTTGCGAGGTATCAAACCATTCCAGGCGAACCGGAGCCGGGCTTTCCGCGACTTGGCGTCCGAAGCGAAGCAACCGGTCGACAACGGGCGTATTCCTTCGGATAGTCGCGGGTGCCGGGGTCGTGCATCGCCGCGGCGCGGGGCTGCCAGGATGTGCGCATGAACGAGAACGATCACGGGCGGGACGAACTGCTGGCGGCCGCGGTGGGGCTGCGCGAGCGCGGGGAGGCGGAGGCGGCGAGGGAGCGGCTGGTCGCCCTCGCGGAGCGGTTCCCGGGGGACGCGGAGGTGGCCTACCAGGCGGCGTGGGCGCACGACGTACTGGGCCTGGAGGCGGAGGCGGTGCCTTTCTACGAGCAGGCCCTGCGCGGCACGGGGCTGTCGGAGGACGACCGGCGCGGCGCGCTGCTGGGCCTGGGCAGCACCTACCGGATCCTCGGGCGGTACGACGAGGCCGTCCGCCTGCTGCGCGTGGCCCTCATCGACTTCCCTCACGACGGCGCGCTGCGGACCTTCCTGGCGATGGCCCTGTACAACACCGGCGGACACCGCGAGGCCATGCGGCTCCTGCTGACGCTGCTGGCGGACAGCAGCTCCGACCCGGACATCGCACGCTACCGGCAGGCCGTCGCCTACTACGCCGAGGATCTCGACGCCACCTTGTGAACCCTGGGCGGGCGGGGCTCCCGCGCGCCACACGCCGGAACGGACGCCCGCCACCGGCACGCCGTTGAAGGCCTCCGTCGACGTGGGGTGGTGACGCCGTGCCGCAGGCCAACTCGGCGCCCGGCGGCGGAATCAGCGCAGTAGGCGGCGATGATGCCGGTCATAGCATCCGCCGATGGGCGCTACGGAATCGCCGGTGTCCTCCCCGTGCTCTTCCAGGCGGTCACGACGTGCCTCGATGCGCGACGTGATCATCCGGAATTCGGCACGGCGCACAGTGCGCTCGGAAGAGAACAGGGTTGGAACATGACTTCAGCACACCTGGGCGGCGACGTCGCCCTCGTGACCGGGGCGACCAGCGGGATCGGCGCCGCGACCGCGGTGACGCTCGCCGGGCGGGGCGCGCACGTACTGGTCTCCGGCCGCGACGGCGGACGGGGTGAGGCAGTGGTCGCCGCGATCAGGGGGCGCGGCGGGAAGGCCGACTTCGTCGCGGGCGACCTGGGGGACGCCCGCTCGGCCCGGGCGCTCGCCCGCGAGGCGGTGGCGCTCGGCGGGGGCAGGGTCGACATCCTGGTGAACAACGCGGGCGTCTACCCGTTCGGGCCGACCGAGCGGACACCGGAGAGCGACGTCGACACCGTCTACGCCCTCAACGTCAAGGCGCCGTTCTACCTGGTCGCCGAGCTCGCGCCCGCGATGGCCGGGCGCGGCCGCGGCGCGATCGTCAACGTCAGCACCATGGTCGCCGACTACGGCGCCGCGGGCATGGCGCTGTACGGGTCCAGCAAGGCGGCCCTGAACCTGCTCACCAAGTCGTGGGCGGCCGAGTACGGACCGCGCGGGGTCCGGGTGAACGCGGTGGAGCCGGGGCCGACCCGGACCGAGGGCACCTCCGGGATGGGGGAGGACCTCGCGGCGCTCGCCTCCCAGGCGCCGGCCGGGCGGCCCGCCGCACCGGAGGAGATCGCCGAGGCCATCGCCTATCTGGCCAGTGACGCGGCGAGCTTCGTGCACGGCGTGGTGCTGCCCGTGGACGGCGGGCGCACGGCGGTCTGACCTCCGTCGGCGGCGTCGCCGCACCCCTGAGGGCCGTGCCCCCGCGCGCGGCCCTCAGGCCCCCGCGGGCTGCTCGAACGCGGCGATCAGCCGTCCCAGGTCGCGCCGCCGGGAGGTGGCCGGCCACACCGCCCACGTCCGCCGGATCAGCGGATGGCCCACCAGGGGCGACCAGGCGACGTTCTCGGGGATCGGCTGCGCCCAGTCCGGCGGCGCCAGCGCGAAGGCGTGGCCCGCGCTGACGGCGGCGAGCTTCACCTCGGCGATCAGCTTCTGCCCCTCGGGGGCGTCGGGGCCCAGGTCGAGACCGTGACTGCGCAGGATCGCCGTCAGCTCGTCGTACCAGGCGGGGCTGCCGGAACGCGGGAAGCCCACCCACGGCAGGCCCGCGAGGGCCTCCAGCGCGATGCCGTCCGGGCCGGCCAGCTCCGTGACCTGTTCGGCGGCGAGCAGGACGCCCAGCCGCTCGCGGACGACGAGCTGGGCGTCGAACCCGGGCCCGGCGGGCCGCTCCCGCAGCAGCGCCACGTCCAGCTCCCCGGCCTGCAGCGCGGCGAGCTGCTCCGCCGTGGACAGGTGCCGGGCCTGCACCAGGGTCTCCGGGAACTCCTCGGCCAGTTCCGCGAGCGGGGCGACGAGCAGTCCCGTCGGCAGTTCGAGCGGGATGCCGATCCGGAGCACCCCGCCGCCCACGCCCGTGTGCCGGGCCATCGCCCGCACCGCCTGGTCGTGCCGGGCGATCACGGCCCGCGCCTCCCCCAGGAGGGTCGCCCCCGCGTCCGTCGGCCGTACCCCGGTGCTGCTGCGCACGAGCAGCTTCACCCCGAGGTGCCGTTCCAGTCCGCCGATCGTCTGGGACAGGGCCGGCTGGCTCAGGTGCAGCCGGCGTGCCGCCGCCGACAGCGCCCCCTCCTCGACCACCGCGACGTACGCGCGCAGCTCCCGCATGTCCATGAGCCCATCGCACCATGCCGTCCGCGCCCCTGCCACGAACCGGCAGAAGCGCTGCTTATGGCGTCCTTCGGGGGCGCGCATGGGCACCCGCTTGGGATCGGGGGACGCGCGAGGTTGCCTGGGGAGAAGGGGGCGCAGGACCTCCCGGCCCTACGGAGCGAGCTCGTGAGGAGGAAGTCCATGGACACCGGCGACGTCCGACTGGCGGCGATGCACACGGTCTCGCGGCGCCTGGGCGCCACGGTCGGCGGCCTCACCGGCGAGGAACTGCTCCGGCCCTCGTTCGCCGAAGGCTGGAGCATCGCGCAGGTGCTGGTCCACCTGGGCACGGGGGCCGAGTTGTGCACCGCGGCCGTGCACCGCGCTCTCACCGGGGACCCCACCAGGCCCTCCCGGGAGGACATCACCGACGTGTACGAGCGGTGGATCCCCTTGAGGCCGGTCGCGCAGCGCGACGCGTGGCAGGAGGCGGAATCCGACTTGCTGCGGCTGCTGGACTCCCTCGACGCCGGGGTGCGCGCGTCGGTGACGGTGCCGTACTTCACCGGCCCGGTCGGCTTCACGGACTTCACCGGCTACTGGCTGTCCGAGCAGTCCGTGCACACCTGGGACGTGGAGGTGGGTCTGGACGAGGCCGCCGCCATCCCGGCCCCCGAGGTGGCGCTGCTGTGGGACCGGGTCGACATGGTCGCCTCGCGCAGCCGTGACGGGGACACCCTCACCCGGCTCGGCCCGCGCCAGATCGCGGTGGAACTCACCGACCCCGCGCGCACCCTGTGCCTGGCCCTCGGCTCCGAGCTGCACATCCTCCCCTGTGAGGGGGCCGAACCCTCGGGCGCGGTGTCCGGACCGTCCGAGGCCGTGCTCCGCCTCGTCTACGGCCGCAACCGCCCCCGGGACGCCGTGACCGCGCGCGACGGCGTCACCCTGGACGACCTGCGCGCGCTCTTCCCCGGCTACTGACCGCTTGGCGGCGTGCCCGGGGCCGGATCACCTCAGAGGGCGACCAGGCCTGCCGCTGTGGGCCTGAACCCGCAGGCGTCGAGGTAGAACGACCGCAGGTCGTCCTCGAAGTCGACGTGCAGCCATGCGCACGCGGCCGCACGGGCCTGCCGGGCCGCCTCGGCCACCAGTCCGGCGCCGATCCCCGAGCGGCGGGAGTGTGCCGCGACCACCGTGTCCAGGATGAACGCGTGGAGGCCGCCGTCCCAGGCGACGTTCACGAAGCCGACGAGGTCGCCGTCGTGCCGTGCGCAGACCCATCCGAGGCTGTGGCGGTGGACGCGGGACAGCCAGTCGACATCCGGGCTCCGATCGCCGGAACCCTCCGAATGGAGGGCGTTGAGGGCCGCGTTGTCGAAGTCGCCCCGCCACTCGTAGGAGATCGCCACGGCGCGAGACCAGGCCCTGCCGTACCGTCCTCCGCGGAGACCTCAGTCACGGATGTCCTGCAGCAGCCAGGCGGTGGGTATCTCGTGGCCGAGCCCGCGTTCGCGGGCGCGTTCGTAGACGACGGACGCGACGGCGTGGAACTGCGCGCCCTGGATGTTGCCGCGCTCGGAGAACGTCACCTGCGCGTCGTCGTCCCGGGCGTGGGCCCGGCCCGTGAGGACGTCGTCGAGGAGCACCACGCGGGGACCGCGCGGCGGCCGGCGGGAGCCCTTCCCGTGGGAGTGGAGTTCCCAGACCGGGGCGCCGGGGCGGGCCCGGTAGGCCACGTACTCCTCCTCGGTGGCCCAGGCGGGGAGGTCGTCGGGGACGGTGGCGGTGCCGAGCCGCAGCCAGACGTCGAAGCGTTCGCGGGCCCGTGCGTCGAGGCGGCCGCCGATGCAGGTGACGTGGGTGCCGGGGCGCAGTGCGCGGCCGTGGACGACCTCCCCGACCGCGTCGGTGCAGCCGGCGACGATGTCCGCGCCCTCGTACACCGCCCCGGGGCCGTCGACGGCGACGACGTCCAGGCCGTACCGCTCGCGCATCTCGGCGGCGAAGCGCTCGCGGTGGGCCCGGGTCGGGCTGTACACCTGGACGCGCTCCAGGGGGCGCACGGTGAGGAAGGCCTCGACGTGGCTGCGCGCCATGCCGCCCGAGCCGAACAGGCCCAGGACGCGGGCGTCCGCGCGGGCGGCGAAACGGGCGCCGACGGCCGAGTCGGCGCCCACCCGGAGGTGCTGCAGGAGGCCGTCGTTGAGCAGGGCGAGCGGCTCGCCGGTGCGCGCGTCGAGGAGCAGCACCAGACCGCAGAAGCGCCCCGGGCGCACGCAGTACTTCTCCTGGGTGCGGCGGTCGCCGGTGCCGGTCTCCAGCAGCACGTCGGACTTCATGCGGATGGCGACGTAGCCGGTGCGGGCGGAACCGCCCTCCATCGTGCCCCACTGGTAGACCCGGCGGTCGTCCACCGGCAGGCGGAGGTCGATCCGGGGCCGGCACACGCCGTCGCCGGTGGCCAGGTCCCGGTAGGAGTCCTCCAGCGCGCGGACGACGTCGGGCATGGTCAGCACGGCGGCGGTCACCTGGTTGTCGAGGACGAGCATGATCCTCCGGTCGTCAGGGCCGCAGGGGCACCGGGGGTCCTTCGTGGGCGGCGCGTGCCGCCAGATGGCGCCACATGGCCGAGACGTTGAACGACGGCCCGAGGTCGGGCAGTTCGGCCAGGTCCTCGTCGGGGATCGCCCGCAGCGGGGCGCCGGTGGCGGCGACGGCCAGGCTCGTCCTCGCCAGCGCGTCCACGGCCAGGGCCTGCGTGACGGCGGCCGCGACGGCATGGGCGGGATCGCCGGTGCCGACGGAGACCAGTCCGTGCCCCCGCAGGACCACGACCGGACGGTCCCCGAGGGCGCCGGTCATCTGCTCGGCGAGGTCACGGCGGCGCACCAGCGCCGAGCGGGGCCAGACGGGGATGCCGTCATGGGCGAGCCGTGCGGCGGGGATGTCGTAGGAGCCGACGACCGGGAGCCAGGGGAGCCCGGCGACAGACGCGGCGACGACCGCGGGCGGATGGGCGTGGACGACGGCGGTGACCTCGGGGCGGGCCCGCATCACCTCGCTGTGGATGGGCAGTTCGCTGGGCGCCGTCCAGCCGTCGGGGACCTTGCCGGTGCCGTCGAGGCCGACCTCCTGGACGTCCTCGACGACGGTGAACGCGAGTCCGCGCTCCTGCGGGCCGCGTCCGCGCACGAGGAAGGTCTCCGGCCCGGTGCGGGCGCTCACGTGGCCGAGGATGTGCTCCACCAGGCCGGTCACGGCCAGGACGCGGCACGCCTCGGCCACCCGTTCGCGCAGCGCGTCGAAGGAGGACGCCGGCCGCTCACTCATCGTCCGTCCAGGTCATGGGCGTCCCCCTCGGTTCATTGGTATTTTGGTATGACGTTAATCCGTTAGTCGGGAAGCCGTCAACAAGGCCGTTCACCGTGGGAGAATGCGCTCATGCCATCGCGACCCAGCCAGTCTCCGGACGCCGTGACCGCCGAGGGGACGTCCGCCAGGCCGATCCCCGTGCCCGACGACCTGTTCAAGACCGTCTCCTCCAGCCGCGTCTCCCAGGTGATCGTCGAGCAGATCCGCCTCCTGCTGAAGGAGGAACGGCTCAAGCCCGGCGACCGGCTGCCCAGCGAACGCGAACTGTGCGTGCACTTCGGTGTCAGCCGCGTGACCGTGCGCGAGGCACTGCGCATCCTGGAGGCGAGCGGGCTCGTCGAGATCCGCGTCGGCGCCCGCGGCGGCACCTTCGTGACCGCGCCGACCTCGCGCCGGGTGAGCGAGGGCCTCGCCGATCTGCTGAGCCTCTCGCCGCTGACCGCCGCCCAGGTCACCGAGGCGCGGCTGGTCTTCGAACTGGGGATCGTCCCGCTGATCGTCGAGCGCGCCACGGACGAGGACATCGCCGAACTGCGCGCGATGTGCGACCAGCACGCCGAGGCCCTCAAGCGGGGCGAGTACTCCATGGAGCTCTCCGCGGCCTTCCACATCCGGGTCGCGGCGGCTACGCACAACCCGGCGATCGAGATGCTCGTGCAGTCCTTCCACGGGCCGTTGCTGATGAGCCTGCGCGAGGCGCAGTCCGTCGAGCCGGCCATGGGCAGGCGGGGCTCCAAGGAGCACCGCGAGTTCGTCGAGGCGGTCGCCGCGCGCGACCTGGAGGCGGCGGGCCGGATCATGCGCACCCACCTGGAGCGGACGGCGTCCCGCGTGAAGGAGGACGGCGACGGCTGACCGCCGCGCGGCCCGGACGGGCCGCACCGGCGGGGGAGCGCCCCGGACCTGAGGGAGGGTCCGGGGCGCTTTCGTGTGTCCGGGGTCCTGGGCCGGATCCGCCGGGGCACTGGTCTGGCTTGGCTCACAGGTATTATGGTTAGGCCATTGGAGCGCTGTCATCACAGGAGGATCCATGGGCAAGAAGGGACGAGTCTTCGTCCGCGGTCTGACCTCGCAGACGTACGGACTCGGCGAGTTCCGCCGGCAACAGCTCGCCGTCAAGCGGGTCCGCGACGACTCCGTCGTCGTCGACGACGCGAAGGTGGGCCACTCCGGCGACAGCGACCAGTCCCGCACCTGGTGGCGGGTCGGTCCCGGCGACGAGGAGTTCCTGACCCAGACGATCCAGGTGCACTTCGTCGAACTCCCCCCCCGGTCCAGCAACCACGGGCACGGCCACCAGAACGAGGCCGCCTTCTACATCCTCCAGGGCCGCGGCTACGAGATCCACGACGACCAGCGGTACGACTGGACCAAGGACGACCTGGTCTTCGTCCACACCGACTCCGTCCACCGCCACTTCAACCCCTACGACGAGACCGCCACCGCCCTCGTCGTGAAGGCCAAGAGCACCTGGATGTTCATGGGCCTGCTGCAGCAGGGCCGCAGCGGTCCGGTCGAGCGCGAGGCCGAGTTCGGCCCCCGCGAGGACTGGTCCCGGATCTGGACCCCGGGCGTCGCGGACCGCAAGAAGGTCATCGGCCTCGCGGACACCGTCTGGGAGGACACCCCGCTCGGAAGGGTCCGGGTGATGTCCTCGCCCGAGCGCACCGACGCCCGCATCTTCTCCGTCGACGCCTTCGAGCTCGACATCCCCGAGGGCGGCCGCTCCGGCAGGTACTGGAAGATGGCCGACGAGGTCCTCTACGTCCTCGACGGCGGCGGCTACGCCCTCCAGTGGGAGGTCGAGGCCGAGATCGCCGAGAAGTACTACGCCCGCGTCGCCCTCGAACCCACCCGGCACGAGATCACCAAGGGCGACACCCTGTACGTGCCGCAGAACCACGTCTGCCAGCTCTTCGCGCACGACGGCACGCCGCTGCGGCTGCTGTCGGCGCAGAACCGGGTGTTCAAGCACCTCGGCTACGACACGGTCCACTTCCTCGAGGACGCACCCGGGTACACCCCCGGCCACACCGCGGTGCGGCGGGACTGACGGCCGCTCACCACGCACGTCGGCCCCGCACCGCGCACCAGGCGGTGCGGGGCCGGTGCGGTACGTCAGTCCTTCAGGCGCAGGATGATGGGGTTGGTCAGCGCGGCCATGGCACCCCACTGCAGGTCGGGGGCCATCGTGTTGCCCTTGCCGGGCGTGCCGTCGGCCTTGGGGTGACGCACCTCGGCCCGCACGTACGCGGCGAGCGAGGCGGTGGTGCGCCAGACGACCGTGCCCGACCCGCTCGCGTCCAGCGACTCCTGGTGCATCTGGCCCTCGTCGGTGACGAACCGGACGGTGCCGTTCGGGACGCCGGAGACCTCCAGGCGCACGTCGACCGGCGCGTCCGCGCGGAGCCGCAGCGTCTGCGCGATGCCGGCCTGCCGGCCGCCGCCGGTGGCGGTGAAGGCGAGGGTCACCGAGGAGGACTCGGCGACGTACGTCCGGCCCTCGCGGATGCCGGTCAGCACGGCCCTGCGGTTGAGGTCCTCGGCGTACACCACGGTCTGCGGCAGGCCGATGACCTGCGGGACGCTGTGGGCGTCGCTGTTGCCGACGGCCGGCAGCCAGTCGTTCCCGGTGCGCATCGCGGTGCCGAGCATGGCGTCCCAGGTGTCGACCGCCGACTCGTCGTCGTACGTCCAGGGGCCGTTCCACACCTCGACCGCGTCGGCGTCCTCGTAGCCGAACTTCCACTGGCAGGCCGCGTACGGGCAGTACGGGTGGGCCGGGACGACGAGTCCGCCCTGGCGGTGGACCTGACGGGCGAAGCGGGGGAACGCGTCGTCGCGGGCCCGGTAGCGCCAGTCGATCCACGTGCCCGGCTCCAGGCCCAGCGCCAGCCAGTGGCCGTTGCGGGTGGTGACCTCCTCGCCGGTGACGATCAGCAGGTCGGGTCCGGCGTACTCGCCCCACACGCCGTGCGCCGAGGAGGTGTTGTGGTCGGTGGAGACGATGAAGTCCAGGCCCGCCTGCCGTGCCCCGGCCGCCACCTCCGACGGCAGCCGCTTCCCGTCGGAGTGCACGGTGTGCAGGTGCGCGTCGCCCCGGTACCAGGCACGGCCGCGGCCCTTGGCACGCTCGGCGGGACAGCACGGCACGAAGGGCGGCCCCGGTGCGCCGTACCGCACGGTCACGCTCACCGAGTACGCCATGCCCTGCGGCGCGACCTGGTACGGGCCCAGCACGATGTGCCACGTGCCGTGGTTCACCGGACCCGGCAGGTAACCGGGCGTGGTGCTGTCGCTGTTGACGACGAACGACGTGCGCGCCCCGCCCGACCAGCCGCGGAAGCCCCGGCCGCCCAGCGCGGCGCCGCGCTCGTCGAAGACGCCGATGTCGCAGGAGTTGCCCGGCGTGCCGGCCGGCACCGACGGCTTGTCGTAGGTGTACGAGACCGAGATCTGGTCGACGCCGCGCGGGACCTCGACCGGCAGGTACACGAAGTCGGCCACTCCGGTGCCGAGGTGACCGGTGATCACCTTGGTGACCTCGCCGCCCTCGGGCGTACCGGCCTCGGCCGCCTCGGCGAAGGTCACGGGCGCGAGCGTCAGGGCGCCCGCCGCGCCCACGATCCCGCTCGCCATCAGCAGGGCCCGGCGGCCCAGGCCGGACGCCCCGGCGCCCGTCCCGTCCGGGGTCGGGGTCGGGGACGCTTCGTGAAGGTGTTCACAGGACCCAGGCTGGCACACGGCGGCGCTCCCGAACGGGTGGTGCATGCACGGACTCCGGCACGCTCCTCCGCCCGGGTGAACGCCGGGCAGAGCCCGGGCAACCCCCGGTGACGCCTGCTGAACCCCGGACCGCCCGGGGCCCCGGCTCAGGGGCGCCGCGCCGGTCCCGCCTCCGCCGCCGCCCCGGCGGCCGCCTCCTCCGCGGCGGCGAGCAGGTCCTCGACGCGCAGCGAGGCGGGGTCACGCGCCGTCTCCAGGCGCAGCGCGAGCGCGCCGTGCACGGTCTTGCGGATCCGCCGCCCGTCCAGGCCCGTCAGCAGCTTGCCCACCCGCGCGTGCACCGCCGGGTCCTCGGCCAGCGGCCGCAACTCGGGCCACTGCGCGGCCAGTGCGCGCAGCGAGTCGGCCACGATGAGCGGCACCACCGACGCATCCGGCAGCGCGGTGCGCACGACGAGGTCGGCCCGCGACAGGAAGGCGTCGTCCACCGCCTCGGCGAAGTTGGTCGTCACCACCAGCAGCGTCCCGGGACGCCGGGCCCGCAGCGCGTCCAGGCCGCTGAGGACGGCGTCGGTGGCGCGGTGCACGTCCACCGGATTGGTGTCGAAGGACGCGGCGTGCCGGCGCACCGCGAGGGCCTCGACCTCGTCGACGAGCACCACGGTGTGCGGCCGGCGGGCCGCCAGCTCGGGCAGGGTGTCCTGGAAGAGCCGGGACACCGCCCGCTGGCTCTCGCCGAGCAGTTCGCTGGGGAAGGCGTGCGGATCGACCTCCACCAGGGTGGTCGATCCGTGCGGCGCGAGCGTCCGGGCCGCGGCCTGGGCGACGCCCTGCGCGAGCGTCGTCTTGCCCGTGCCCGGAGGCCCGGCGACCACCACGAGCCCGTGCGGGGCCACGGGGGAGCCCGCGAGCCGCCGCCCGTGCCGGAGCACGAGGACGGCGGTCGCGAGCAGCCGCTCCTTGACCCGCGGGTCGGTGATCACGGAGTCCCACGGCCCGTCGTGGTGGTCGGCGGGCAGGGCGTGGATCCCGGCTACGCCGTGCGGC
Source organism: Streptomyces sp. PA03-6a (assembly GCF_033792765.1). Classification (NCBI taxonomy): domain Bacteria; kingdom Bacillati; phylum Actinomycetota; class Actinomycetes; order Kitasatosporales; family Streptomycetaceae; genus Streptomyces; species Streptomyces sp. PA03-6a. The sequence goes on from NZ_JARAVK010000147.1 coordinate 15,916, forward strand.
AGTGCGGTGGTCACCGCGAGCGCTCCCCTCTCACGGCCAGGTGGGGCGTTCGAGGGCCGGCCACTCGACCGTCGAGGGGTCGCCGGCCTGCGCGTCGCGGATGTGTTCCGGCGGCTCCTCGAAGAGGACCAGCGGATCGCACAGCGCGCGCATCGTCTCCAGCAGGCTGTCGAACATGTGGATCCGTACGACCTTCGCCGTCCGCTCCGGATCGGTGTTGACGTGCTGGTGCCACAGGAAGTGGTCGACCACGATGATGTCGCCCTTCTTCCACGGGTGCCGCTCCCCGCCCTCGGGTTCGGTGCCCAGGTAGCTCTCGCCGCTGCCCTCCACGACGTACAGCCACGCCTCGCCCGGGTGGCGGTGCATCGACTGGGCGCGGCCCGGGCCGATCTCGAACATCGCCATCGTGATGCCGGACGCCTGGTAGCCGATGGCCCGGTCCAGGAGGAAGGTGGTGCGGGTGCCGCGCGGGGTGTTGCGCAGCTCCAGCTCGTCCCAGGCGGTGTGCAGCCGCCCGGAGCGGCGGGCCTGCTGGTCGCGGGCGAGCCGGCGCAGGCGGGCGGCGTACGGGTCGGCGCCGTCGTGGCCGGGGGAGTAGGGCGGGCGCGGCGGCAGTTCGGCGACGGGGGTGTGCCCCGCGTCCTCGATGACGGCCATGCCCATCGTCTCCAGCAGCGGTTCGCCGGAGAAGGTCAGGTAACGCGCCGTCGTGCCGCCGTCGTTGCCGCTGCGGTGCCAGGACCAGGCGGGCAGGTGGAGGGAGTCGCCGGGGCCCCAGTCGACGCGCTCGCCGTCGATCTCGGTCCAGCCGTGCCCGGCCACGACGAACACCATGGCGTCCCAGGAGTGCCGGTGCACGGTGGTCGTCGTCCCCGGCTCGAACTCGTGGGCGAGGGCGTCCATGGTGCGGGTCGGGCGGTCGCCGTCGGCGCCGGTGTAGACACCGACCCGGCTGCCCCGTGCGGTGGGGTGCATCGTGACGTCCTCGAGGGCGACGACGGTGCGGTGGTTGTCCCGCCATCGCTCGATGAACTCGGCCCGACGGCGTTTCTGGACGTGGTAGTGGGTGACCCCGGTGGTGGTACGGGTACTCAACGTGCCTCCCGACTGGAGTGGGCGGACGAAGCGCCGACGTGCGCGTGCGCGTGCGCGTGTACGTGGGCGCAGGGAAGGGAACGGGGGAGCGGGTCAGCCGGTGGCCCCGGCCACGCTGTACTCGCGGACGGTACGGCTGCGTGCCGCGCTGAGCCCGGAAGCGAGGGCGGGCAGGAGTCCGCCCACGGTGAGCGCGGCCACCGGCCCGACGGCGCCGGCGAAGGCGCCCATCGCCGTGTCGCCGAGCGCGGGTCCGCCCCGGGAGCACATCTGGTAGATCGCCGAGACCCGGCCGCGCAGCTCGTCCGGGGTCTCCAACTGCACCGCGGCGTGGCGGACCGTGGTCGCCACCGCGTCCGCTGCGCCGAGCGCGACCGCCGCCAGCAGCGCCACGGGGAACACCCGTGCCTGGGCGAGGCCCACGACGGCCAGCCCGTACGCGGCCGTGCCCCACAGCACGATGCGCCCCGAGCGGGCCGTGCGCACCAGCCGGAACACCCAGGCCGACCCGATCAGGGCGCCCGCCGAGGGGGCGGCCGACAGCAGCCCGTACCCGGCGGCGCCGACGTGCAGGACGTCCGCGGCGAAGGCGGGCAGCAGCACCCGGTACGCGCCGAAGACGGTGGCCGCCAGGTCCAGCCCCATCAACTGCCAGACCACCGGTCGCCCCGAGACGTGGCCCACGCCCTCCCACAGGCTCTCCAGCAGGGGCAGCCGCTTGCCGTCGACCGCGAGCGGCGGCACCCGCAGCAGGGCGAGGACGACGACGAGCACGGCGTACGTCACGGCGTCGAAGACGTACACCGCCCCCGGTCCGCCCAGCGCGATCAGCACGCCGGCGAAGGCCGGCCCGACCAGGATCGCCAGTTCACGCGAGGGGTTGAGCAGGGCGAAGGCGTCGACCAGGCGGTCGCGTGGCACCATCGCGGGGATGAGCGCCTGCCGCGCCGGCTGGTCGAAGGTCGCCGCGGCCGTGGCGAGCAGCGACGACACGACGACCGTCCCCACGGTCGCGGCGCCGGTCAGGGTGAGCGCCGCCAGGCCCGCCGAGACCAGCAGCGCCAGCGCCTGCGTCGCCTGGAGCAGCCGGCGCCGGTCCAGGCGGTCGGCGTAGATCCCGCCGACGGGGGAGAGCACCAGCAGCGCCACGGCCTGTGCGAGACCCACCAGGCCCACCTGCGCGGTGGACCCGGTGAGCTCGTACACCTGGTAGAGGTTGGCGGCGACGGCGCCCCTCGTCCCGATCTGGGAGAGGACGACGCCGCCCCAGTAGAGGTCGAAGTCGCGGTTGCGCAGTACCTCGGGTATCGCCATCGGTCAGTCGACCGGGACCAGGGTGACCTTGTCCGGGGCGACGGAGAAGTGGACCTCGGTGCCCGGCGGGATCGACAGGTTGGGGTTGGAGCGGTTGCGGATCTCCAGGTCCCCCACCCCCACGATGTGGTCGACGACGTCCCCCATGAACGCGCGGGTCAGCACCCGTCCTGACAGCTCGTTGGGGACGTCGCCGCGCCGGTCGGGGGACAGGTCGACGCACTCCGGGCGGATCGAGATCAGCACCGTGTCGCCCACCGAGGGGACCCGCTCCACCTTCCGGGCGACCAGCCGGCCCGGCGCGGTGTCGACCACGACCTCGTCGCCGTCCACGCCCACCACCTTCGCCTCGATGAAGTTGGACGTGCCGATGAACTCGGCGACGAAGCGGGTGGCCGGCTTGGTGTAGATCTCGCGGGGCTTGCCGATCTGTTCGATGCGGCCCTCGTTCATCACCGCGATCCGGTTCGACATCACCAGCGCCTCGGACTGGTCGTGGGTCACGTAGATCGCGGTGAGGTTCAGCTCGCGCTGCAGCCGCTTCAGCTCGAAGCGCATGGACTCGCGGAGCTTGGCGTCCAGGTTGGACAGCGGTTCGTCCAGCAGCATCAGCTCGGGCCGGGTCACCAGGGCGCGGGCCAGGGCCAGGCGCTGCTGCTGGCCGCCGGAGAGCTTGGTGGCCGGCCGCCCGGCGTACGCACCCAGTTCGATGACCTCGAGGACCTGCTGCACCCGCTCCTCGATCTCCTGCCGTCCCGGGCGCTTCGCGCGCGGCATGACCTCCAGCGGGAACGAGACGTTCTTGAAGACCGTCATGTGCGGCCAGATGGCGTACGACTGGAAGACCATGCCGAAGCCGCGGCGGTTGGCGCGCAGGTTGACGCCCTGCCGCGCGTCGAACAGCACCCGGCCGCCGAGGGTGACCCGGCCCTCGGTCGGCCGCTCCAGGCCCGCGACCGAGCGCAGCGTCGTCGTCTTGCCGCACCCGGAGGGGCCGAGCAGCGTGAACAGCTCGCCGTCGTGGACCTCGAAGTCGACCCCGCCGACCGCGTAGACCCGCGTGCCCTCGGCGGCCTTGCGGCGGGAGGCGCGTCCCCCGGTTTCCTCGTAGCTCTTCTTGAGGGATTCGACCGTCAGCATCCCTGTGATTCCTATCGCTAGTTCGCGGAGTCGCCCTGCAGCCCGAAGCGGGCGCCGAGACGGTAGGCAATGGAGACGAGCAGGACGAGGAGCACCACCATGCAGACGCCGAGCGCGGCGAGCGTGGTGAACTGGCCGTTCTCGAACTGCTCCCAGATCAGCACCGACAGCACTTCCTTGCCCGGGCTGTACAGCAGGATCGTGCTGGACAGCTCCCGGAAGGAGACCACCAGGATGTAGACCCAGCCGGCGAGGATGCCGCTGCTCATGAGCGGCAGCAGCACCCGCCGGAAGGTCTGGAACCACGAGGCCCCGGACACCGCCGCGGACTCCTCCAGTTCCGGCGACATCTGGGCCATCGCCGACGACGCGTAGCGCATGCCGTAGGGCAGGTAACGCGTGCAGTACGACACCAGCAGGATGAGCAGCGTGCCGTAGACCGGCAGGGGCATCCGCAGGTAGACGAAGGACAGCGCGAGGCCCAGGACCAGGCCGGGGATGACGATGGGCGTGAAGGCGAGCAGGTCCAGCAGCCGCCGGCCCGGCGCCTTGGTGCGCAGCACGACCCAGGAGACGATCGCGGTGAGCACCATGACCACGGTCGCCGCGCCCACGCCGACGATGAGCGAGTTCTTCAGCGCCGTGAACGCCAGCGGCATGTCGGCGACCTCGCGATAGTTGTCCAGCGTCATCGAGCCGAACGTCTTCCGGGAGGGGGCGGTGTAGTACTTGAGCAGGCTCGCGTAGACCAGGACGGCGACCGGCAGGACGACCGTGAGCAGGAAGTAGCCGATCACGGCGGCGCCCACGAACGGCCGGGCGCGCCCCAGTTCCACCGGGCGGGGCCGGAACGCCTTGCCGGTGACGGTCTGGAAGCTGCGCGAGGAGCGCTGCAGCCATCCGGAGACCAGCACCCCCGCCGCGGCGATGACCAGCAGTCCGATCGCGTAGGCCCCGGCGGCACCGTAGTCGGCGGGGTAGGAGCGCAGCACGAAGTAGATCCGGCTGGTGAAGACGTAGATGCCGTTCTGCAGTCCGAGCAGGCCGGGCACCTCGAAGCTCTCCAGCGACTGCACGAACATCAGCAACGCCGCCGAGATCATCGCCGGCCGCAGCAGGGGGACGGTGACGCGCCGCAGCACGGTGAGCCGGCCGGCCCCCGACATGGCGGCCGACTCCTCCAGCGAGGGGTCCATGGCCCGGAAGGCGGCCACCATCAGCAGGAACGCGACGGGGGCGAGGTGCAGCCCCTGCACCCAGATCATGCCCCACACGCTGAAGATGTTGATCGGCGTGGTGCCGAACAGGGGCTTGAACACCAGGGAGTTGAGTACACCGCTGGACGGGTCGCCGAGGAAGATCCAGGAGGTGGCGTAGAGGATGCCGGGCACGATGAGCGGCACCAGCGAGGCGGCGAAGAACAGCCCCTTGAACGGGGTGTCGGTGCGCACCTGGACGTAGGCGAGCACGGTGCCGAGCACGAGGGCGAGCGCGGCCGAACCGAAGGCGAACCACAGCGAGTTCAGCATCATCGAGCCGGCCTGCGAGTTGCCCCCGTAGGCACGGGAGAAGGCCGAGACGGACACCCCGGCGCCGTCGGCGCTCAGGAAGGTGTCGTGGACCAGGTAGCCGAGCGGGACGACGGCGAGGTAGCCGACGATCACGACGGCCGCGCCGACCAGCAGGCCCTGCAGGGACAGCGGACGCCTCAGCAGCCGGGCGAGGCGGCCCGGTCCGGCGGTGCCGGCCGGCTCGGTGACGGTGTCCGTCCCGGGGGCCCGGTCGTCGTCCCGGGGCGCGGCGGGTGCGGGTACGAGGGTCATCGGCGGTCAGTTCCCCACCGTGGCGGCGCCGCGCAGCAGCGCGTCGTACTTCTTGTCCCAGCTGCCGTCGTCCTTGCTCAGTCCCTCGACGTCGAACGGGACGAGGGTGAGGCCGTCGAGGCTCTTGTCGCCGGGCACCTTGGTGGAGGGGGTCAGCCCCAGTTTGACCAGCTCCTTCTGCCCGTCGGTGAGCAGCCAGTGGTAGAACAGCCAGGCGGCGGCGGGGTGCTGGGCGCCCTTGATCATGCCGACGCCGTTGGGCCGGGCGAACGCGGGGATCTTCGAGACCCCGCCCTGCGGGAGGTAGGTGACGGGGGCGCCCTCCTGGGTGGCCCGGTAGGTGATGTAGGTGTAGTTCATCGCCTCCATCGGGGTCTGGCCGGCGGTGAGGAACTGCATCATCGTGGTGTGGCCCTTGGCGACCTTGGAGTTGGCCGCGATCTGCTTCCAGAGCGTGTCGACCTCGGCCTGGGTCTTGCCGTGCGCCAGCCAGTACTTGGTGACGTTCTCGAACCAGTCGCTGTCGCTGAGCTCCAGGGTGATCTTGCCCTTGTACTTGGGCAGGGCCAGGTCCTCCCAGCTCTGCGGTTCGTCGGCGGGCTTGATCAGCTCGGTGTTCCACGCGGGCTGGAAGACGTTGAGCCGGCTGGCCGTCCACAGGTCGAACGCTCCGGCCTTCTCGACCTTGTCGAGGGCGGAGCCGTTGAACTTGACGAGGTAGCCGTTGTCGGCGAGCGCGCTCATCTCGAGGAAGTTGGTCTCGACGGCGTCGGCGCCCGGCCGGTCGGCCTTTTCCTCCTGGAGCGTGCGCTGCAGCACCGTCTCGGAGTTGCCGCGGAAGACGCTGACGTGGATGCCGTACTTCTTCTCGAAGGCCTTGCCTATGGGGGTGGCGATGTCGGCCGTCATCGAGGTGTAGAGGGAGAGCACTCTCCCTTCCTTCCCCGCGAGTTCCCTGGCCTTGGCGACCTGCTGCTCCTTGGGCAGCCCGGCGATCTGGGAGTAGACGGACTCGGCCTGGCTGTTGGAAGCGCCCGGGACGGCGCCGCCGCACCCTGTGGTGACGGCCGCGACCAGCAGTCCGGCCACGGCGAGAGTCGAGTTGCGGGTCCTCATGTGGAGCTCTCCTGTATCGAGGGTGCGAGAGGGGGTGTGGGTGTGCGGGCAGCCGGTCAGCCGGTCAGCCGGTCGCGGGGACGCCGCGCAGCAGCGCGTCGTAGGCGTCGTTCCACTTCTTGCTGTCGGTCTCGGCGGTCTTGGAGAGGCTGTACGTGGTGGTGCCGGGCGGGATCGGGTCCTTGAAGCCCTCGACGGTCTTCGCGGCCGGGATGCGCAGGGACCCGGCGATGACCTTCTGGCCCTCGCTGAGCACCCAGTCGGTCCACAGCAGCGCCGCGGCGGGGTGGCGCGGGTGGGCCATCAGCCCCACGCCGTTGGGTCGCAGGATCACCGGTTCGACGACCGGCTCGTACGTGACGGGCGCGCCCTTCGCCGCGGCCTTGTCGACCGTGTGGGAGTAGACGGACAGGGCCACGGAGAACTGGCCCGCGCTGAGCAGTTCACCCTGCACGGTGTGGCCCTTGGTGACCTTGACGTTGGCGGCGATGCGCCGGAAGAGGTCGTCCACGGCGGAGGGGCTCATGCCCTTCTCGTCGGTGAGGTAGGTGTGCATCGACGCGTACCAGTCCCAGTCGCCGATCTCGACGGAGAGCCTGTCCTTCCACCGGGGGTCGGCGAGGTCGGCGAAGTCCTTCGGCTCCTGGCCGGCCGGGACCTGGTCGGTGTTCCAGCCGACGACGAAGGCGTTGAAGCGCTCGGCGGTCCAGCCGCCGAACTCCTTGGCGGCGTCCCTCAGGCCCTCGTCGGCCGGGCCGTCGTAGGGGGTGAGCAGGTGCTGGGAGTCCAGGGCGCGCAGCTCCAGGTCGTTGGTGTCCACGACGTCGTTCTGCGGCTTGCCCGCCTGGTTCTCCTGGAGCGCCCGCTGCAGGACGGTCTCGGAGTTGGCGCGGAACGCCCGGACCTTGATGGCGGGGTAGGCCTTCTCGAAGCCGTCGACGAGGTCCTGGATGTCGGTGTTGGAGGTGTAGAGGTCCAGCACCCCGCCTTCGGAGCGGGCGTCGGCGAGCAGCTTCCCGGTGCGCCGGCTGCCGGTCAGCGCGGCGTAGTCGGCGTAGGGGTCGGCCCCCTCGGGTGCGGGGCCGCCCGCCCCCGTCGTGGTGGGCGCGGAGCCGCAGCCGGCGAGGACGAGGCCGGCGGCCAGGAGGCCGGCGGTGAGGGCACCATGACGCATCGCACACTCCTTGGACGAAAGCCGGACGGGGTCGTCAAGAGCAGTCGGATGAGCGCAAAGCCGTGGGGGGAGGGGACC
>NZ_JARAVK010000148.1:0-23488 GCF_033792765.1 Streptomyces sp. PA03-6a
GCGACACGGCCCGTAACCTGGGAACGTCGGTCGCTGTCCCCGTCCCGCAGGGACGCACCGTGCCCAGCGCCACCCCGGCGCCGTGAGGCTCAGCGACCTCGCCCACGCCGTTACGCCCTACGTCAGGTCCACCGGCAGCCTCCGCCACGCCACCCACCCCGCCGGCGGCGTCGGTGACGGTGCCCTTGGCCTTGCCGTCGAGGGTCACGGTCAGGGTGGAGCCGCTGACGGTCACGGCGAGGGTGTGGAACTTGGTCTTGTTGAACCCGTCGGTGCGGGTGGAGCGGGCGAGCTCGACGGGTTCCCGGTCCTTCGCGAGGAGGGAGACGGTGACCACGCCGGTCTGGTCGAACTCGACGGCGTAGCCCGCGGTGCCGTCGGCGGCGGCGCGTACGACGAGCCCGGCGGACACCTGGTCGGCCCGGGCGCTGCCGGTGACGGTGTGGTCGCGCCACTCCTCTCCCCCGCGCAGCACGGCCGCGCCGCCCAGGACCGCGGCGTCGGCGACCAGCGAGGTGGTGTCCACGCCGACGCCGGTGGTGGCGCGCAGGTCGACGGTGGCGGGTCCGGAGACGACGGTGCTGGACCGCCACAGGGCCTTCAGCCGCAGGTCGGGGCGGGGCTTGTAGGTGCGCGAGCCGACCTGGCCGCCCTTGACGATGTACTCGCCGGATCGGCCGCTGGGGAAGTGGTCGTCGTTGAAGATCCACACCCGCATGCCGGTCTTCTCGGCGGTCCGCAGGACGTGGCCGACGATCGCGAACCATTCCTCGGTGAAGAAGACCGGCTGCATCTCCGCGTTGTCGAACGGGAAGAGGACGACCTCGTACATCCCCTTGTCCCGCAGGTCCGCCATCTGGGCGTCGACGAGTTCCGGGGTGACGGGGCCGTTCCAGTACCAGTAGACCGTCGGGCGGCTGTCCTTGGCGGGGTCGGCGAAGCGGGCGGGCGACCAGGTCGTCCCCGTCGCGCCGTGGTGCTGCTGCGCGGCGTACGCCGGTAGGGGCAGGCCGGACGCCAGCGCGGCTCCGGTCATCCCTGCGGCGGCCACGAAACGGCGTCTGGACAGGGGGAGTTCAGGCATGGCGGTACTCCGTGAGGTGAGGGCGGGTGCAGGCTGGTGGGCGGGCCGTGGCGCTCGCGCCGGTCGTGTCAGGGGGTCGCGAGGGCGGCGACGTCGGCGGGCGCCAGGGCGCGGTTGTGCAGTCGGAAGCCGGCGACCGCACCGGTGAGGTAGGGGTGCGTGGGGTTCTGCGAGCGGCCGAGGTAGTTGTGGGTGGTCGTGCCGAGCAGCAGCGGGCTCGCGGCCATCGCCGCGTTGCGGCCGGCTTCGGCGCCGTCGACGTAGAGGATGCCGACGCCGGCGCCGAGGGTGAGCGCGACGTGGGTCCAGCGGCCGGTGGGCAGCGGTGCGGCGGCGTCGATGACGTCCTCGGCCTCCATGCCGGCGATCTTCAGGGCGGCCCGGGCGCGTCCCGCGCCGGTGCGCGGGGTGAGGAACAGATAGGTGTCCTTGTGGTAGCCGAGGTCGAAGACGCGCGCGGAGTTGACCAGGACGTCCACCCGTACCCACATGCTGACGGTCAGTTCGGACAGCCCGGCGGGCAGGGCGGGGGCCAGCGCGACATGGCCACCGGCGCCGTCGAGGGCGACGGCGCTCCGGCCGCCCGGCCCGTCCGCGGTCCAGGAGGCGCCCGCGGTGAGCGTCGCGGGGGCGAAGGTCCGGGTGGCGTCGGCGGCGCTGGTGCCGGTGCCCTCGTCGAGGGGGTAGCGGGCGACGTCGCGCTCGCGGCCGGCGCGGGGGGCGACCGCCCAGTAGACCGTGTAGTTCTCGTGGTGGACCTGGTGGAACGGCTTCAGGGTGACGGCGCCGCCGGCCGCCTCGGCGGTGAACGCGCCGTCGCCGCCGCGCGCGGGCCGCAGGGACTCCGGCCGGATCTCGGGGATCGTGGTCAGTTCCGTCGGGCCGTACGCGCCGGCCAGCACGAGCGGACCGTACGACACCGAGCGCACCTGCGGGTTGTCGGGCGCGGGGCGCCACACGGGTTCGCGGGGCAGGGTGAGTTCGACGGTGTCCCCGGCCCGCCAGCGCCGGTCGAGGGTGAGGTAGGTGCCGGGCTCGACGTGGCCGGAGTAGGGGTGTCCGGCCACGTGTACCCGGGCCTGCCCCCGGCCGTCCGCCAGCCAGCCCGGTATCCGGACCTTGAGCGCGAAGCGGCCGCCGCCCTCGGCGACGGTGATCCGCACGGTGTCCTCGGAGACCGCGTGCTGACGGATCGTCACCCCGCCCTTCGCCCCGTGGGGCCGCCAGTCCGCCTCGGAGGGGATGAAGAGGTTGACGTGGAGCGCGTCGCGGGACTGGAAGTAGATGCTGTCCGCGAACTTGGTGTGGGTCTCCAGACCGGTGCCGTGGTCGCAGGAGAAGTTGTCGTAGTCGCCGCTGTAGCTGCCGGGCGCCGCGCCGAGCCCGCCCTTGGGCTGCCGGTGGGAACCGGCCCACAGCCCGGTGTAGTACGTGACGAAGCCGTGCTCGGAGTCGGGGTCCTGCTCGCCCAGCATCTGGTTGTACAAGGTCCACTCGTAGTGGTCCATGTAGGCGGTGCGGGACGGCTCGTGCAGGAACAGCTGCCGGCCGAGCTTGAGCATGTTGTAGCTGTTGCAGTTCTCGCAGGTGTTCTCCGACAGACGGCTGACGATCTCGTCCGGGGGCCCGAAGAACTCAAGGTTGGAGTTGCCGCCGATGGCGTACGTGTGGTGCTCCACGACGGTGCGCCAGAAGGTGCGCGCGATGTCGAGGTAGCGGCGCTCCCCGGTGGCCTCGTAGCCGAACGGCGCGCCGACGACCTTGGCGATCTCGGTGTTCGCGTGACGGCCGGCGAGTTCGTCGCGTCCGGCGGCGAGCGGCGCGTAGAGCTCCTCGTGGTCGAAGCGGCGGGCGGTGCGCAGGTGCGCTGGGTCGCCGCTGACGAGGTGGAGGCGGGTCAGGACGTCGTTCATCCCGCCGAACTCGACCTTGAGCAGGGACTGCATGCGCTCGTACGGCAGCGGCGCGGTCCGCGCGTCCGCCCAGGCGGCCATCCCCAGCAGCACGGTCATGGCCTGCCGGTTGCCGCTGAGGGTGTACTGGTCGAGCAGCCCGGCCATGATCTTGTGCAGGGTGTAGTACGGCGCCCAGGGCTTGCCGCCCGCCTCCAGGCTGTCGAAGACCGACTCGGGGAAGGCCGACAGGTAGCCGTCGTGGAACCCGGCGGCGGGCGCGGCCGCCTGGCACTCGGCGAGCGCGGCGACCAGGACGCGGGCCTTGTCGGCGTACGTCTCGTCCTTGGTGTTGGCGTGGGCCTGGGCGAGCGCGGACAGCAGGTGCCCGGTGGTGTGGCCACGCAGCTGGACGTCCGGGGCCTCCCAGCCGCCGCAGGACTCGGCGGACGAGGGCAGCCCGACGTTGCGGCGGAAGGTGTGCAGGAGCCGGTCGACGTCGACGAAGCGCAGGTAGGCGCAGGTGCGCCGCATGTTGTCGAGGAACGGGCTGTCCAGCAGGCGCACGGCGGACAGCGGCAGCGGGTCGAGCTTCGGACGCGCCGCGGGCACCGGCCCGCTCCGGACGCCGCCCGTCGGCTCGGGGGCGCTCGGCGCGGCGGCGGCCGGGGTCGCCTGGACGGCCTGCGTGGCAGCCGCAAGGGTCGCGGCCGCGGCGACGCCGGCGGTCAGCACGTTGCGGCGGGACGGCTGGGACGGGGGTGGTGCGGACATTCTCGGAACTCCTTCCGGGCGCGGAGGAGTACCACCGGTCGGCGGTTGTCCGGCGGCATGCGGCCGTGGAACGCGGTTGCCGGGCAGCCCGATGCCCGGCCACTGGCCTGAGAGCGAATGAATCGTTTTTAGAGCCAGCGGCAACCTAGGATGACTCCGCGGAGACCGTCAAGAGCGGCAGCCCAAACCATGGCCTGTGCGGGCCGCACCGCCGACAGACCGTCACAAATGCCTGCACAAAGGACGATAGTGCGATGACGAGCCGTCCCCCGGGAGTGGGAAGGCGGCTTCCGGCGCCTGGCGCCTTGTCGCGGTGGCCGCCGCCGCGTATCTTCCTGCCCGTCACATACTGAATCGTTCAAGTAGTGGGGGGTGCGGTGGCCATCCCGGCCGCTCACCGGCGACGGAAAGCGCCGGGGGATACTCCAGGCCGGCGAAAGGAAACAGTCACCCATGACCACTGGCAGGATCTCCGCGGCCGCCGCCGGCACCTGGCTCCTCGGCGACATGAAGGTGAACCGGATCGGCTTCGGCGCGATGCGGCTGACCGGCAGCGCCGCCTTCCACCTCGGCACGCCCAGCGACCGGGACCGCGCGATCGGCGTGCTGCGCCGCGCCGTCGAACTCGGCGTCGACCACATCGACACCGCCGCCTTCTACTTCTCACGGCTGCGTTCGGCCAACGAGCTCATCAACTCGGCCCTGGCGCCGTACCCGGAGGACCTGGTCATCGCCACCAAGGTGGGGCCCGCACGGGACGCCTCCGGCGAGTGGGCCACCGCCGCGCGCCCCGACCAGCTGCGCGGCCAGGTCGAGGAGAACCTGCGGCAGCTCGGCCGCGACCACCTCGACCTGGTCAACCTCCGCTTCATGGGCGGCACTTCCGTCGCCGAGCACTTCGGCGCCCTGGCCGAGCTGCGCGAGGCCGGCCTCGTCCGCCACCTGGGACTCTCCAACGTGCGCCCCGAGCACCTGGCCGAGGCACGGGCCATCGCCCCCGTGGTGTGCGTCCAGAACCGCTACGGTGTCGACGCGCGCGAGAGCGACGACCTGCTGCGGGAGTGCGGTGCCCAGGGCATCGCCTTCGTGCCCTTCTTCTCCATCGCCGGCGGGGGCCGCGAGCAGGGGCCCGGCGCCGGCGGCGCCGAGAGCGACGCGGTGCTCGCCGTCGCGGCCGCCCATGGTGTCTCGCCCGCGCAGGTGCGGCTTGCGTGGACGCTCGCACAGGGCGACCATGTGCTCGCCATCCCGGGAACCGGCGATCCGGAGCACCTGGCCGACAACCTGGCGGCGGGCGCGCTGCGGCTGACGGACGAGGAGACGGCGCTCATCGACGCGGTGGGCCGCCCCGCCCGCTGAACCGGCACGGCCTTGGGCGTGGCGACGGCGACCGTCAGTCGTGCGGGACGACCGCCACGGGCGCCTTGGCGTGGTGCAGCACCGCATGGGTCACCGGGCCGACGTGCAGGCCGGCGGCCGCGTGCCGGACACGGCGGCCGACGACGACCAGTGAGGCGTCGGCCGCCGCCTCGACCAGATGGTGCGCCGCCCCGCCGACCAGGGAGTGCTCGACGACCTCGACGGCGGGGTACTTGGCCCGCCACGGCGCCAGCGCCTGGGTGAGCGCCTTCGCCTGGGCGTCGGTCAGCTCGTGCTCCAGGTCCAGGGCGATCGCCGCGGGGTTGTAGCCGTAGGAACCCGGCAGGTTCCAGCCGTGGACGACGCGCAGGCCCGTCCCGCGCAGCACGGCGGCCTCGAAGGCGAAGGCCAGCAGATCGTCGTGGGGACGGGCCAGGTCGATGCCGAGCACCACGTCACGGAAGGGCGTGTACTCCGAGACCAGGCCGTCGAGGTCAGGGCGGTGCTCGTCCTCGCCCGTCTCACCGGCCCGTACGAGGACGACCGGGCGGACCGCCTGCGCGACGGTCGCGGAGGCCACGGAGCCGACGAGGAAACCGGCGAGCGCGCCGAGGCCCCGGGAGCCGAGCACCAGCAGCTCCGACTCCTCGGCGGCGGCCGCGAGTGCCGCCGCGGGCTGCCCGCTCACGACCCCGGCGGAGATCTCCAGGTCCGGGTGACGCCCGGCGAGTTCGTCCGCGGCGTCGCGCGGCACGGACTCGGCCCACTGCCGCTGGGCGTCGGGGTCCACCGCGGCCACCGCCCCGGCCAGCGGGGCGTAGGCGGAGGTGTACGGCTGCCAGTCGTGGACGTGCACGAGCCTGAGGGGCAGTCCGCGGCGCAGTGCCTCGCGGGCGGCCCAGTCCGCGGCGGCCCGGCTCTCGGGCGATCCGTCGAGACCGGCGGTGACCGTACGGGACATGACGTGCCTCCTGGCGAACGGGACGAAGGGCGGGGGCTGTTCGCCCCCAGCTTCCCGCCGGCGACGGGCCTCCGGCAGGGGCCCGCCGGGCCCGTACGGGGGCCGACCGGCCCATGGGCGACGGCATGCGCCGCCCGGGACAGTGGGAGCAGGCCACCGCTGTGATCAAGCGTACGGGGCGTGTACCGGCGCGGTGGCGGGGGGTGGCGGCCGCACCTGTGCCGCCGGTCCGGCCCGGACGCCGTCCCGGCGGCACCGCCGCGCCGGCCGCGGGACCCTGGAGGGGACGCATCCGCGACGTACGGAAGGACGTGACCGGTCATGACGCAGCAGGACGCGGCCGCCGGGGACATCGGGCGCCGGATCGCGAGCCGCCGCGAGGAACTGGGCCTGTCCCTGGAGGAGACGGCGGAACGCGCCGGCATCGCCCCGGGCTATCTGCGGTATGTGGAGCAGGAGCCGACCGCGGCGCCGGGCAGCTCCACCCTGCACGGGCTGGCCACGGCGCTGGGGACGAGCGTGTCCGCGCTGAGCGGCGGCGAGGCGGAGCTGCCGCCCGGCCGGGGACGCGCGGCGGGCCGGGCGTCCCTGGTGGAACTCGGCCCCGGGGAGTGCTGGGCGTTGCTGTCCACGCACGGGGTCGGCAGGATCGGGCTGGACACGCCCGACGGGCTGGCGATCCTGCCGGTCAACTACACGGTCAGCGAGGGCGTGATCGCCTTCCGCACCCATCCCGGGGCCACGCCCGCCGCGGCCGCGGACACCAGGTGCGCCTTCGAGGTCGACCAGGTCGACGAGGCCCTCAGCCAGGGCTGGAGCGTGCTCGTCCGCGGTGTCGCCTCCACCGTCACCGACCCGGGGGCCGTGCGCCGGCTGGCGGAGCGCGAGTACGCCGGCCCCTGGGCGGGCGGCGACCGCGACCTGTGGATCCGCGTCGTCCCGGCAAGCGTGACCGGACGCCGCATCCTGGTCGGCTGAGGACGTTCCTCACCGCCGACCGCCCGCGCACCCCGGCCACCGCCCGCGGAACGCACGTGCAGCGCTACGCGGCCGGGCGCAGGGCAGCGCGCCCGGTGCGGGCGGCCAGGCCGTCCCGGCAAAGGCACCCCGGGCGCCACAACATGGAGCGCGCGCACCGCCCTCACAGTCCGGTGGCGGAACCGCGCACCACGGCGACCGGGCAGTGCGCGTGGTGCAGGACCGCCTGGCTGACGGAGCCGAGCACCAGCCCGGAGAAGCCGCCGCGTCCGCGTGCGCCGACGACGAGCAGCTGCGCGGTCCGGCTCTCCTCGATGAGGGTCTCGCGGGTCGCGCCTCGCACCGTTTTCGTGCGGACCGCGACCCCGGGGTAGCGCTCCCGCCGTCCCGTGATCGTCTCGGCCACCAGGCGTTCCTCGGTGCGGGCGAGTTCCCCCGGCTCGCTCGCGTAGGGCATCGCCGGGTCCTGAGGCGGCGGTACGGGCGTGTGCCACGGGGTCCACGCGTGCAGGGCGAGGAGTTCGGCGCCGCGCAACGCGGCCTCGGCGAAGGCGAAGTCGACGGCGTCCGCGCCGGCCGGGGAACCGTCGACGCCCAGCAGGACCGGACCGCCGGCGGCCGGCTGCTCCCGGACCACCAGGACCGGGCACTGGCCGTGCGCGGCGAGGTGCACCGCCGTCGAGCCCAGCATCAGGCCGACGAAGCCGCCCATGCCGCGGGACCCCACGACGACCAGTTCCGCGGCGCGCGACTGGGCCTCCAGCACGGTGAGGGGTTCCCCGGTCACCACGGCATGGGTGACGTCCACGTCCGGTGCCGCGCGCCCGGCGCGTTCCACGGCCTCCGCCACCACGCGCTGCGCGGCGTTCCGCAGGCCGCCCTCGGACGGGCCCAGGGCCGGGGGGCCCAGCGGCACGTGCATGGCCGGCCACAGGAAGGCGTGCACCACCCGCAGTCCGGCGCCGCGCCATGCGGCCTCCCGGGCCGCCGTCTCCACCGCGGCAAGGCTCGAGGCCGAGCCGTCCGCTCCTACGACCACCAGACCGCTCACCGCGCCTCCTCGTCCACCCTGCCCGTCGCCCGTCCCCGGCTTCCCCCCGGCGCCGGTCAAGGGGGCCGTCGGGGATCAGGCCCTGCGGTGGCCCCATGAGGGGCCGCTTTCCTCCCACTCGCGGCCCCAGGCCGCGGCGCGCCCGCGGTCGATCCGCAGGCGGACGACCCAGCGCCCGGCGAGGACCAGCGCGCAGGCGCCCGCGGCGGCGACCGAGCCGAAGACGACGCCCTGGGCCTCGGCCTGCGCGGGGGTGAGCCGGTTCTGCTGCAGCCGGCCGTCCGCGTCCAGCCAGACGGACGTGGTGGAACCCGCCGGGCTGCCCGGTTCGACGCGGGCCTGACCGGTTCGGGCGGAGCCGTCGGACGCGGTCCACCGGACGGTGGTGAGGACCTTTCCGATGGAGCCGGTGTACGGGTTCTCCACGGCCTTCGCGGCGTCCTCGGTCAGGACGGCCGTCGCCAGGTGGGTGCCCTGGCTCCGCCGCAGTTCGGACTGCTCCACCGCGGCCGCCGTGGCCGCCCCGGCCGCCGGGGCCCCGGCGGCGATCAGCAGGGCCGCCGCCACGCCCGTCCAGGCCTCCAGGACATCGGACCGTCGCCGCAGCGGATTGCGGCGCCAGCGCCAGAACACCGCCCTGCCGCTCATGGCCGTGCTCCCTTCCCTGTCCGACGACCGTCGCACGCGCCGGCACTGCCGCAGCAGGGGCCACACGGATCATTTCCGCCGCAGGACGGGGCCGACCGGCCCCTGCGCGCACACGCGGCCGGGCCGCCGCCGGGTTGTGACGACCGTCACTCGCCGGCGATCGAACTTCCCGCGCCGCCCCGCGTCCTGTCGGTGTCCTCGACACCTCCCGGATACGGAGCACCGATGCCCAGCCCCCTGACCGACCCCCTGTCCCCCGGCACCCACACCTTCGAGGTGGACGGGGTGGCCCAGCGCTACCACGTCCACGGCACCGGACCGGTGTGCATCGCGCACTCCGGCGGGCCGGGCGTGTTCTGGGAGTACCTGCGCATGCCCGAGGTCGAACGGCACCTGACGGTCGTCTACCCGGAGCCGGTCGGCACCGGCGGCTCGGGCCGTCTCCCCTCGCACCCGCACGGCTACACCCGTGAGCGCTACAGCCGGTTCCTGGACGCGCTCGTCGACCACCTGGGAGCCCCTCGCGTGCACCTCCTGGGGCACTCGCACGGCGGCTTCGTCGTCCAGCACCACGCGCTGCACCGGCCCGCGCGTGTCGCCGGGATCGTCCTGTACGACAGCGCGCCGGTCACCGGCCCCGAGCACGGCGCCGAGGCGATGCGCATGGTGGAGGAGTTCGCCGCCCGGCACGCCGGTCACCCCGGTCTGCCGGAGGTCCTGGAAGCCTTCCAGAAGGTGTCCGCCATCTCCGACGACGCGGGTATGACGGCGGTCCTCAAGGGGCTGCTGCCCGCCTACTTCGCGGATTACTGGGGCCGGGAGGAGGAGTTCGCGCCGCTGAGCGCCGCGGTGTCGGGCACGCACATCTCGGGGCTGGGCGAGGACCTCGTCCCCGATGTCGTCGACGACCGCGGGCGGTTGGGGGCCCTCACGGTGCCGGCGCTGGTCGTGGTGGGCCGGTACGACGTGGTCTGCGGGATGCGCTGGGCCGGTGAACTGCACGAACTGATCCCCCAATCGGAGCTGCTGGTCCTGGAGAACAGCGGGCACTTCGGCCACCTCGAGGAGCCCGGCCGCTTCGCGGAGGCCGTGGTGGGCTTCGTGACCGCCCGCGAGCGGGCGGTCCCCGCGTGACGGGCTCCGCGTGACGGTCCCCGCGTGACGGGCCCGGAGAAACGGGCGCGACGCGACGGCCGCGCGGCCGTCGCGTCGCAAGGCTGAACGGGCCTCACCCGGACGGTGGGGCCGGGCCGGCGGATGGGGGGACGCCATGGCGTCCCGGCCACCGCCGGCCCCGGCCGTCACCGGGGCCGCGGCCTCAGGTGATGACGTCGTACTCCCCGTAGGAGTGCTGGGGCGTCATCGTGGCGTCGAGCCCGTTGGTGACCCAGGTCCCCAGGACCATCTCCGCGGTGATGCCCGGGCCGAAGCCCGCCAGCAGTCCACGGTGCCCGTCGAGGGCGGAGCCCTCCTCGAACATCCGGTACAGGGCGTCGAGGACGACGGCGCTCGCGATGTTGCCGTACTCGGTCAGCGTGGCCCGGCTGAAGCGGAACGACTCCGGCGGGACCCCGAGGAAGCGGCAGAGGTCGTCCAGGATGCGGGGGCCGCCGGCATGGATGATGTAGTAGTCCAGCTTGGCGGCGTTCCACGCGTGGTCCTCCGCGACCTGGCGCAGCACCGGTGCCAGGGGCTCCATGGTGCCGGGTACGCGCTTGTCGAGCTGGAAGTGGAAGCCCGTCTGGCGCACCGCGTAGGAGATCCACTCCTCGGTGTTCGGGATGAGGTAGGAGGCGTTGCGCTCCAGCCGCATCCCGGTGCCGCCGCTGCCCCGCACGACGGCGGCGGCGATGCCGTCGCCGAACAGCCCGTTGGACAGCAGCGTTCCGACGCTGAGGTCCGTGGGCTGGTAGCACAGCGAGCAGAACTCGCATGCCACGATGAGGGCGTTGGCCTCCGGGTACGCCGTGCAGAAGTCGTGGGCGCGGTTGATGGCCGCGCCTCCCGCCGCACAACCGAGCTGCGCGATCGGCAGCTGGCGGGTGTCGTGGCGGAACCCCATCTTGTTGATGAGCCACGCCGTCAGCGACGGCATCATGAAGCCGGTGCACGAGACGTACACGATGATGTCGATCTCGTCGGGCTCCAACTCGGCCTGGTCCAGAGCTTGTCGTATGACGGCCGGTACCCGTGCCTTCGACTCCGCCTCGTAGATCTGGCTGCGTACGTCGAAACCCGGATGTTTGAGCACCTCTTCGATCGGCTGGATCAGGTGCCGCTTCTGAACGCCCGTGTTCTCAATGAGCCTGAGGGTCAGGCCGAGTTGCGGGTGGTCCTTGTGCAGCCGTCGTGCCAGCTCAAGCGTTTGTTCGCAGGTGATAACGTTGTCGGGAACCGAGATCACCGGCTTGCACAGAACAGCCATGCGTGGCTCCATTTCCTGCCCCTCGGCGGGCTATGGTCCATGTGGCGCGCTGCTCCGGGATTTCCGGAGCAGGCCCGTACCTGTCACGAAAATGCGGTAGGGGGTACGAGCGCATTCATGTGCGCGCCCACAGAAGGCCTGACGTTCACGAGGTCCCGGCAAAAGACGGTTCACAAGGGGGGACCGGCTGCTGTCGAAGTGGATTCACGGCCTGTTCAGATTTGCGTCCACCAGGAAAACGTACGTCACTTGGGCGGATTCCGCATGTCGGAGCGGCCCGCACCCGCCGTCACGAGGGAGAACGGGACGGAACCGGCCCCGCACCCGTGCGGGTGCGGGGCCGGAACGGAGGCCGGAGCGGGAGGTCGCAGCGGACAGGTCACCAGGCGACGTGCAGGGCCACCGGGTAGCGCCAGATCGACGTGGCGCTCCAGCGCACCTCGTCGGCGGGCTTGGCCAGCCTCAGGTCCGGGAAGCGGCGCAGCAGCTCCCTGAAGGCCACCTGGAGCTCCATGGTCGCCAGCGGCGCGCCGAGGCAGTGGTGACCGCCCCAGCCGAAGGTCATGTGGGGCGTGCCGGTGCGGTCCAGGTCCAGCTCGTCGGGGCGGTCGAACTTCTCCGGGTCGCGGTTCGCGGTCAGGTACGAGACGTGGACGACGTCGCCGGCCCGGATCAGCACGCCGCCCATCTCCACGTCTTCGACGGCGATCCGCGGGATGCCGACGCCCTTGCGGAACGGGATGTACCGCAGCATCTCCTCGATGGCCTGCGGGATGCGGTCCGGCTGCTCGCGCAGCATGGCCAGCTCGCGCGGGCGGGTGAGCAGGGTGTAGGCGATGTTGCCGATCTCGTTCGACGTGGTGTCCTGGCCCGTGATGAGCAGGACCATGGCCATGACGGCGAGTTCCTTGTCGTTGAGGATCTCGTCCCCGTCACGGGCGGTGGCCAGCACACTGACCAGGTCGTCGCCCGGGCGGGCGCGCCGTTCGGCGGTGAGCTTGGTGAAGTACTCCCGCAGGTAGGCCTTGGAGTGGACGGCGTTGTCCCGGTTGTCGGGGCTGAAGTCCATCATGGTGCGGGCGTGGCCGCGCAGCTCCCAGCTGTCCTCGTCGGGGATGTCGAGCACCTCGCAGATGGCGGCCAGCGGGAGCGGCGCCGCCAGGTGCTCCACGAGGTCGGCCGGGGAGCCGCTCTCCTCCATACCGTCGAGCAGTTCGGCGACGACCCGCTCGATGCTGGGGCGCATGTGCTCGACGTTCCGGGGCGTGAAGCCCTTGGAGACCAGCGAACGCAGCCGGCTGCTGTCCGGCGGGTCCATCACGTTGATGGCCTCGTCCTGGACGATCGGCTCGGGCGTCATGCGGGGGAAGTCCTTGCCGACGACGGCGGCGCGGCTGAAACGCCGGTCGGTCGTCACCGTCCGCACGTCCTCGTACCGCGTGACGAGCCAGGCCTCACCCTCGCCGTGCGGCAGCTTGATGCGGGAGATCTGCTCGTTCTCCATGAACTGCTTCAGCTGCGGGTCGAACTCGAGGGCTTCGGCGAAGTCGAAGGGGCAGTTGTGCGCGGAGGAACCGGATTCCATGCGAATACTCCAGTGCACCTGGGCGTCGGGGGGACATATCACAACCAATCCCCCGCGCGCGCA
The DNA here is from genome assembly GCF_033792765.1 of Streptomyces sp. PA03-6a. Lineage (NCBI taxonomy): Bacteria > Bacillati > Actinomycetota > Actinomycetes > Kitasatosporales > Streptomycetaceae > Streptomyces > Streptomyces sp. PA03-6a. The sequence goes on from NZ_JARAVK010000148.1 coordinate 12,821, forward strand.
GGTGACCACTGCAGGCAGCCCATCCGGGCGACCCGTGCCCATGAGGGTGCCGCGCCCTCGGGGACACAGGGCGCGGCACGTGCTCGGGCTCACCGGCCGTCAGTAGTAGTGGCGGCGCCCCGCGACGGCGTGTCCCATGGCACCCAGGACCCAGAGCACGAGGCCGATGACCACGAGGATGGCTCCCAGGGTCCACAGGATGGAGATTCCGGCGAGGAATCCGATGATGAGCAGGATGATACCGAGGATGATCATTTTGTACTCCCTTGCGCGGCCCTGGTCGCCGTTGCCCTGTGCCGGGCCGGTGGCACCGGGGGTACGAGCCCCGGGGCGGTGACCGCGCGGTGCGCGGTCACGCCGGGCCTCGCTCAGCCGGGACCGGCCGTCGGCGTCGCCTGCTGTCCACGTCTCCGACGTGAACCTGCCGGCATCGCATTCACCCCCATTCGTACACGGATCGGCTACCCAGGTCTTCGCGTTTCATGACCGCCGGATTCGGCCGGCATGGTGTCCGCCGGGACCATCGCCCTCATGGTGAGAGCGCTCTCATCAGCGCGAACACGGTCTGCAGGACGCCCTGACCGCACCACCAACCGCCCTCAACACCCGCTCCTCGACTGTCATTTCCCGCCCGAAGCGCGAGCCGGGCCGCCCGCGGCCGACGCCACTGACTCCAAGGAGTGAAGGCAGGAAACCGCGCGCGACTTCTTTTGTTCCATGTATTGACCGCGGTTCGCCCTGGCGGGAAGGTGTTCCCGCCATATGAGAGCGCTCTCAGCCGCTCTCCACCCGGAACCGCACCCTTCCCCGGCACCGATCCCGAGGAGGCATCACCCGTGACCGCGCGTACGACCACCGGCAGGCGCCACGCCGCCAGACCGCTCACCCTGATGGTGGCCGCTGCAGCCACCGTGACCGCGCTCTGCCTGGGCCTGCTCGGCTCGGCCAGGGCCGCCGTCCCGCCGGCACCTTCCGGCTGGACCACCGTCTGGAGCGACGACTTCAGCGGGGCCGCCAACACCCTCCCGTCCGGCGACAACTGGATCATCGACACCGGCACCAGCTACCCCGGCGGCGCAGCCAACTGGGGCACCGGCGAGGTGCAGACCTACACCTCCAACACCGCCAACCTCCGCCAGGACGGCTCGGGCAACCTGCGCATCACCCCGATCCGGGACTCCGCGGGGAACTGGACCTCCGGGCGCGTCGAGACCCGCCGCAGCGACTTCGAACCCCCGTCGGGGGGCAAGCTCCGCATCGAGTCCCGCATCCAGATGCCGAACGTCACCGGCGCGGCCGCGGCGGGCTACTGGCCGGCCTTCTGGACGCTGGGCGCGCCGTACCGGGGCAACTACTGGAACTGGCCGTCCATCGGCGAGTTCGACCTGATGGAGAACGTGAACGGCGTCAACCAGGTCTGGGGCACCCTGCACTGCGGCACCAACCCGGGCGGCCCCTGCAACGAGACGAGCGGCCTCGGCACCACCCGGGCCTGCCCCGGCAGCGCCTGCCAGGGCAACTTCCACACCTTCGCCTTCGAGTGGGACCGCAGCGTCAGCCCCCAGCAGCTGCGCTGGTACGTCGACGGGGTCCAGTTCCACTCGGTGAACGCGAGCCAGATGGACGCGTCCACCTGGAACGCGGCCACGGGCCACGGCCACTTCATCCTGCTGAACGTCGCGATGGGCGGGGCTTTCCCCGACCCGGTGGCGGGGTACAAGACGCCGACGGCCTCCACGGTCTCGGGCGTACCCATGCTGGTCGACTACGTCGCCGTCTACAGCTCCGGTGGCGGCAGCACGCAACCCCCGACCTCTCCCCCGCCGACCGGGGGCACGGGCAGCGCCTACGGCACCCTCCAGGCCGAGTCGTACACGCAGCAGTCCGGCACCACCGTCGAGACGACGACGGACAGCGGCGGCGGCCAGAACCTCGCGTCGCTCGCGAACGGCGACTGGGCGCTCTACCCGGGCGTCGACTTCGGGACGACCACGGCCCGGCAGTTCAAGGCCCGGGTTGCCTCCGGGGCCGCGGGCGGCGTCAGCGGCCTGGTCGAGGTCCGGCTGGACAGCCGGAGCAACGCCCCGATCGGCAGCTTCTCCGTTGCCAACACCGGCGGCTGGCAGAGCTGGACGACGATCCCCGCGAACGTCTCGGGCATCACCGGCAAGCACGACGTGTACCTGACGTTCACCAGCGGCCAGCCGGCCGACTTCGTGAACGTCAACTGGTTCACCTTCAGCACCACCTGACCCCCAACGCCGCCCGCGGTGTCCCCCTCCGGCTCCGGCCCGGCCCGGCCCGGGGACACCGTGGGCGGCAGGGGGTGCCGGTAGTCATGCCGCACCTCAATCCGCGAGCACGACCTCGGATCGCAGAACCGAGTACACGACCATGTCGCGCCATTTTCCGGCACGGAAGCAGGCCCCGCGCTGCACACCCTCGCGCGTGAAACCGGCCGACTCCAGGGCCCGTTGCTCCGCGACGTTGGCGACGTCGGTGCTCGCCTCGACCCGGTTGACCTTGGTGTGCGAGAAGAGGTACTCAGCCAGCTGACGCTGGGCGCACGTGCCGTATCCCTTGCCACGCTCCGCCGCCAGCAGCGCGATGCCGATGTTCCAGCACGGTGAAGCCGGGCCGAGCATGACCTGGTGCCACTGCACCTCACCCACGAAGCAGTCGTCCTTCCCGACGACGGCGAGCCGGCCGCCCTCCTGGGAGAGGAAGCCCTTCTCCGACCACTGCCGCCGAAGGGCCCCCGGGTTGCGGTGACCGAAGAAGGCCGACTCGGCCGCCTCGTCCGGGTCCTCGAAGAGACGTTCCAGCAGGTCCAGGTCGCGCTCGACCATGGGACGCAGACGCACGGGACTCGACATGGCGGCCAGATTAGCGCCGCGAGAGCTTGCAGGCGGCATCGAGCCGGGGAGTTGAACCGCTGCAGGGGAAGGCTCACTGCCCGCCGAGGCGGAGCAGAACAACCATGTACAGGTTCAGGGACACCGTCAGAAGCAGAAAGGCGACCACCGTGTGGCCGACGAGCCCTCGCCGCGGGGAAAGGCCCAGATGCGCCCGGGCCGCACGGCTCACCCGGGGCCCGGGGACACCCCGTGCGGCGTTCGCGTCCGCCTTCTCGATCGCTCGGCGCAGCTTCTTGCGGCTCCTCTCGGTCGTGATTCCCAGGCGCACACCATGGGTGTCCCGCACGATCAGGGTGCGGTATGTCCTGCCGTACGAAAAGTTCGTCAGGAGCCGGACCGTGCTGATCCTGTCGAGGTCGACGGACCTTTCGCCGGTCAGGGTGCGCGCGGTCAGGCGGGACGACGAGTGGCGGAACGGAGCCCGTTCCTCGCAGAGTGCGGGGAGGAGCAAGGAGCCGGCGATCACCGACAGCAGGCCGAGCACGATCGGTGTGCCTTCAGGGACCGCCCCCGACCGGGCCAGTCCGTAGCCGCCGAAGGGCAGCAGAAGGACCGTCACCGCCAGTCCCGACCCCACGCGTGCACGGGTCACGCTGCCGGCCGTGGTTGCTTCCACTGGACCCTCCCCCGATTCCGCCGGAAGGCACCATCATGCAAGGACGGAAGATCCAGCCGCATTGCCGGAGTCCGGCAACCTACGGCGCGGGATCCTCGTGATCACGAAGTGTGGCTGGCGTCGCGGCGCCGGTCCCGGACCTCGGGGAGTTGCCGGAAGCCGGCTGACGTGTAGGTGGCGACGGCGGCGACATTGGAGCTCGGGGTGCAGACGATCGCGCTCGACGAGCCCAGCCCCTGGAGTGCGGCGGCCGCGGCGAGGGTGATCGCCTTGCCGTGGCCGTGGCCGCGGTGTTCCCGGTCCACGCCCATCGGTTCGAGCAGCCCGGGCTTGCCCGGACCGGCCGACCACACCGTCACCGCCGCCACCGCGCGTCGGCGTGCTGGTCGCAGTGCCAGTTCACGAAGGTGGTCATGGTGCCACAACAGTGCTCGGTCATGGGCACGGCATCCCTCCTGCGACCAGTCCCCGGGAAACGGGGGCGTCACCGTCATGGCTAGGGTGGGCGGCTCCACGGCGACCGACCGATCGTCCGCCGAACCGGAGGAGGGGATCCGCGATGAGTGCTGGGTTCAGGGCGGCCTACGACCTCGGGTTGGGGGTGGCCCTGCTGTTGGTGGCGTTCAACGTGGGCGATGCGGCGGGCCGGCTTCACCGCTGTGTGGCGCGTCATCCGAGGGCCGGCGCCGTCCTCGCTCCCGTGGTGCTGAGGGCCGCGGGTGCGGTCTTCGGCGTGATCGGCACGACGGTCGGCGCGGTCCGGCTGGTTCATGCCGCGGCGTAGGTGCTGACCGAGGCGCCTGTCACGCATCCTTCGGGCGCGCGATGAGGAGGGCCACGTCGTCGCGGTCGGCGGGGTGGCGCAGCGCGGCAAGGAGGCGGTCGCAGGTTTGCTCGACCGGTTCGTCGGGGGCGTCCAGGAGGCGGAGGAGGTCGTCGAGGCGCTCGTCGATGGCGCGGTCGCGGGTCTCGACCAGACCGTCGGTGTAGAGGACGAGGCGGTCGCCCGGGACGAGGTCGACGGTGGTGCTCTCGAAGGGTACGCCGCCGACGCCCAGGGGGGTGCCGGTGGGCAGTTCGAGCAGTCCCGGGCGCTTGCCGGCGCGGACGACGACCGGGGGCAGGTGGCCGGCGTTGGCGAGGTGGCAGACTCCGCGACCGGGGTCGTGGACCGCGTAGACGCAGGTCGCGATGTAGGGGTCAAGCCCGTGGGTGATCCGGTCGAGGTGGCCGAGGACCTGGGCGGGGTCGAGGTCGAGGCCCGCGAGGGTGGAGGTCGCGGTGCGCAGGCGTCCCATGGTGGTCGCCGCGGGGACGCCGCTGCCCATGACGTCGCCGATGACGAGGGCGACCCTGCCGTCGTCGAAGGGGATCACGTCGTACCAGTCGCCGCCCACCTCGTTGCTGGCCTGCGCCGCGCAGTAGCGGGCGGCGAGTTCGAGGCGGGGGTGGGCCGACGGGAGTCGCGGGAGGAGGCTGCGCTGCAGGGTCTCGGCGGTGCTGCGCAGTTGCTGGTGGAGGCGGGCGTTGTCGATGGACACGGCGGCGCGGGAGGCCAGTTCGCAGGCGAGGGTCTGGTCGTCCTCGTCGAAGGGCTCCGGGGTGCGGGCACGGGCCAGGCCGAGGACGCCGAGGATCCGGCCGCGGGCGATGAGCGGTACCGCCATGGCCGTGTGGACGCCCGCCCGGGCCAGCAGCGTGGCGGCGTCGGGGTCGCGGGCGATGCGCACCAGGCTCCGCTCGTCGGCGTGGGTGATCAGGCCGGGGCGGCCGGTGTCCAGGCACCGGGCGGCCAGGTGGTCGGGGCCGTAGGAGACGAGGCGGCCGGGCCGGCCGAAGGCACCGGCCGCCTCACTGGCCTCGGTGCACTTGGAGGAGAGGGCGCGGAAGCGGGGACGGTCGTGGCCGGGCCCGCCGCCGTCGTCGCGCAGCGCGGAGTCGAGGACGTCGACGGCGGCGAAGTCGGCGAGTTCGGGGACGACGACGTCGGCGAGTTCCCGGGCGGTGTCCTCCACGTCCAGGGACGTGCCGATGCGTGCGGAGCTGTCGGCGATCACGGCGAGGCGCGCCCGGGCGCGGTCGGCCTCCTGGGCGGAACGGTGCCGGTCGGTGACGTCCACCACGGAGGTGGCGATGCCCAGGACGTGCCCGTTCCCGTCCTCCAGCCGGAAGTACGAAACCGACCAGGCGCGGTCGGTGGCGGGGTCCGCGGGCGTACGGCCGACGACGTACCGGTCGACGATCGGTGTGCCCGTCCGCAGGACCTGCCGGATCGCGTCCTCCGCCATGCGGAACCTGGCCCCGGGGAGCACCTCGCGGAAGGGGCGCCCGATGTGGTCGCCCTCGGCGAGGCCGTGCATCTCGGCGAGGGCGGGGTTGACGGAGAGGTAGCGCAGGTCGGTGTCGAGCACGGCGAGCCCGATCGGGGACTGGGAGACCAGCTGGAGGGAGAGGGCCAGGCCGCGTTCCAGGCGCTGCAGTACGGGCCGGTCGGTGGCGATCCCCAGGGCGTAGACGCGGCCGCGGCTGTCCGTGAGGCGGACGTTGCGGAACTCCGCCAGCCGGGTGCTGCCGTCCTTGTGGCGCACGGGGAACGCTCCCGACCAGCTGCGGCCGGTCTCCAGCACCTCCGCGAACAGCCTCATGGCGTCGCCGCGGTGCTCGGGCCGGACGAGCAGCGGCGCGGCGTACCGGCCGACGGCCTCGCCCGCGGTGTAGCCGAACAGTTGTTCCGCCTGCGGGCTCCACATGTCGATGCGCCCGTCCGACTCGAGCAGCACCGCGGCGACTCCCAGGAGGTCCATGAGTCCGCTGGGGCCGAGTGCCCTGGCCTCGAGCTGATCGGCCCCGAGCGGTGTCCGCGCTTCGCTCATCGCAGGCTCCCTCTTCGCCCGCCCCCTCGCCGACCCCTTCCGCTTTCCGTCCGTCCGCCTACCCCGGCTCCGGCGAGTGAGTCCTGCCCGTGGATGCCTACGGCGGCCCCCGCACGCCCAGGTTTCCCGGGCCCGCTCCCGGGCAGGCGGCCATATCCTCACCGAGGGCGCCGCGTCCCGGAGGACCTGGACGCCTTCCTGGGCGAGGTCGACGAGCTCTTGAGCGCCGTCGCGGTCAGGGCTCGATGAGCCCGGCCCGGATCGCGTAGCGCGTGAGTTCCAGTCGGTCGCGCAGGCCGAGCTTCTGCAGGAGGTTGGCGCGGTGGCGCTCGACCGTCTTGACGCTGATGAACAGCAGGCCGGCGATCTCCTGGGACGTGTGGCCCTCGGCGACGAGCTTGAGGATCTCCTCCTCGCGTTCGGTGATGGCGCGGGCGGGCAGGGGCTCGCCCTGGCGGGCACGTTCGAGGTAGGTGCGGATCAGGGTGGTGACGGCGCCGGGGTAGATGAAGGGCTCGTCGCGCACGGCGGCCCTGCAGGCCTCGACCAGGTCGCGGTCGGCGACGGACTTCAGGACGTATCCGCTGGCCCCGGCTTTGAGCGCCTCGAAGAAGTACTGCTCGTTGTCGTACATGGTCAGGATGAGGATGCGCAGGTCGGGGCGGAGCCTGCTCAGTTCCCGCGCGGCCTGCAGGCCGGTCATGCGGGGCATCGCGATGTCCAGGACGGCCAGGTCGACCTGCTCCCCGCGGGCCTTGGCGACGGCCTCGGCGCCGTCGCCGGCCTCGGCGACGACGGTCAGGTCGGGTTCGCCGTCGAGGATCAGCCGGACGCCCCGCCGCACCAGCGCGTGGTCGTCGGCGAGGAGGATCCGGGTGGGCGGCGGGGCGGTCATCGCGGGCCGTCCGCCGCCGGAGCGGGTACGTCGAGGCGGACGTCGGTGCCGCCGCCGGGGGCGGCACCGACGGCCAGGCGGGCGCCGATGAGCAGGGCGCGTTCGCGCATGCCGCGCATCCCGGCGCCCTCGGGGACCTCGCCGATGCCTTTGCCGTTGTCCCTGACCAGGAGCTCGGCCCCGCCTCCGGGGACGGCGCCCAGGTGGATCTCCACCCGGTCCGCGCCGGAGTGGCGGGCCGCGTTGGTGACCGCCTCCTGGGCGACCCGGTAGAGCACCAGCTCGGTCTCGTGGTCGAACGCGGGGAGCGCGGGGCCGAAGCGGTCCACGACCGTGAGCCCGGGGGCGGTGAACTCGCCGGCCAGGGCGCGCAGGGCACTGTGCAGACCGAGTTCCTCCAGGACGCCGGGGCGCAGGCGGCGCGCGATGCGGCGGATCTCGTCGAGTCCGGCGCGGGTGGTCTCCTGCACCTGCCGCAGGTCGTCCTTGAGGGGATCGGGGGCCAGGTCGGCGCTGTGTCCCAGTTGCAGCACGACGGCGGTGAGGGTCTGGCCGACCTCGTCGTGGAGTTCCTGGGCGATGCGCTGCCGTTCGTCCTCCTGGGCGGACAGCACGCGGGCGCTGGTGGTGGCGCGCTCGGACTCCAGGCGGTCGAGCATGGTGTTGAAGGTCGTGATCAGGGCGGCCATCTCCCCCGATCCGGTGACGGCGGGGCGGCCCCCGGGACGGAGCAGGTCGGCGGAGTTCATCGCCCGGCTCAGGCGCTGCAGCGGTGCGAGCCCGACCCGGAGCAGCAGGGCGTTGGCGACGAGCATGGCGACCAGTCCCACGCCCAGCACCAGCGCTTCGCCCAGCAGCACGGGGGTGGAGACCGTGACGGGGCCGAGCAGGAGCACCGTGGCGACGACCAGCACCGCGCCGTTCAGCAGGAAGATCCGCCAGTACAGCGACATGGTCCCGCCTTCCTCGGGGGCTTTCCTCCACTGTCCGCCGCCATCGCCGTGACGTCCTGCGCGTGCCCGGCCGCGCTCATCGTGCCGTGGGTGGTGGGTACCCGGGTCCCGCTTCCAGCCTGCGCCGGGCCGGGGGGCCGCCGCCATCGGGGCCGGCACCCATTTCCCCGCCCCGGGATTGGGTGCCGGCCCCGATGGTTCCGCGGGCGGGCGCGGGCGACGGTGGAGGGGACAGGGCCCACCCGGCTCCGGGAGGAGGACACCATGCCGTACCGACACAAGGCCATCGAGGACATCGAGGCCGAGACCCGGCGCACCGACCCCCGCTTCGCCGAGGGGTTGCGCACCGGGCGCCCGTGCGCGCCGCGCGAGTACCGGCGGCGGCTGGGCTGGTTCCTGCTGGCGGTGGCGCTCGCCTGGATCCTCGTGGGGATCGTGCTCCCGCAGGGGCTGCTGATGGCGGCCGGACTGGTCCTGGCCGGAATCGCCGCGGGTGTCCTGGACCCCCCCCCACGACACCGTGGGACGGGGCCGCAGGCGGGCGTGATCCGGGCGCGGAGCCGAGCGGATCGGGGGCCGGACGGGTGGCGGGCGGCTCCGAAGGTTGTTCGCGGGGCCCGCGTGTGGCGCCGTCGCGCGCGGCTCCGGCGGGCTATTGTGACGCCGACCAATAAATTGCGCAAATCGTCACATTTTGGAGCCCTACGTGATCGAAGGCATCGGCAGGCGCCGCTTTCTCGCCGCGGGGGCGGCCGTCGTCGGGGCGGGCGCGACGAGCAGGGCCTGGGCGGGCGCACCGCTCGCCGATGTACCACCGGGCGGGGTCCTGCGGAGCAAGGTTCGGCTCCCGCGCCCGTACCAGGTACCCCTGCCGGTCCCGCCGGTCCTCGAGCCCATGTTGCGGACCGCGACGACCGACTACTACCAGATGACCCAGCGCGCGGCGAAACTGGAGATCCTCCCGGGACTGCGCACCAGCTGCTGGACGTACGACGGCCTCTTCCCCGGGCCCACGGTCGTCTCCCGCTCGGGGCGCCGCACGGTCGTCACGCACCGCAACGAACTGCCCCAGCCGACCGTGGTCCACCTGCACGGCGGCCACACGCCCTCCGACAGCGACGGCTACCCGATCGACCTGACGATGCCCGTCGGCAGCAGCATGTCGTACGCCGACGCGATGGAGGGCATGCCGGAGATGCACGGCTCCGCCGGCCAGCTCAGCCACGGCCAGCGCAGCTACACGTATCCGATGCTGCAGCGCGCGGCGACGCTCTGGTACCACGACCACCGCATGGGCTACACGGGCCCGGCGGTGTACCGCGGACTGGCCGGGTTCCACCTCGTGACCGACGACGAGGAGGACCGGCTCGACCTGCCGCGCGGCTCCCGCGACATCCCGCTGCTGCTCGCGGACCGGGCGTTCGCCGAGAACGGGGCGCTGATGTACCCCGCGGTCGACTCCGGCATGCACAAGCCCGGTGTCGTGCACGCGCACCACTTCGGCATGATGGGCGACGTCATCCTGGTCAACGGCGCCCCGTGGCCCGTGCACCGGGTCAGGCGGCAGCGCTACCGGCTGCGGTTCCTCAACGGCTGCAACGTCCGGGACTTCCGCCTGGAGCTGGACCCCCCGCCGCCGGGCGGCAAGGGCCTGCTGCAGATCGGCAGCGACGGCGGACTGCTGGGCAGCCCGCTGGCCCACGACAGCCTGCGCATGGCCCCTGCCGAACGCTTCGACGTCATCGTGGACTTCGCCCGTTACCGGCCCGGCACCAAGGTGCGCCTGGTCAACCGGTTCGGCAGCGGCAGCACCGCACAGGTCATGCGTTTCGACGTCTCACCGTCGTCCCGGAAGCCGCACGACGACACCCACATCCCCAAGCGGCTGTCACGCCGCCCCGCCACCATCCTCGACCCCCGCAAGGCCGTGGCGCACCGGACCTTCGCCTTCCGGCACTCGCGCGACGGCTGGACGATCAACGGCCTGCCGTACAAGCCCGGCCGCTCGCTGGCCGACGTGAAGCTCGGCACGATCGAGATCTGGAAGTTCACCTCGGTGTTCTTCCATTCGGTGCACGTGCACCTGGACGCCTTCCGTGTGCTGTCCCGCAACGGCAAGAAGCCGGGCGCGTTCGACGCGGGCTGGAAGGACACGGTGGCGACGGGCCCGGGCGAGACCGTCGAGGTGGCGGTCCGCTTCACCGACTACGCAGGCAAGTTCATGATCCACTGTCACAACCTCGAGCACGAGGACATGGCGATGATGGCCGACTTCACCACGCACTGAGGCACGGAGGCCCCGGCCCGGCGGTGTCCTAGGCCGTGTCGTCAAAGGAGCGCCGGCCGCCCGGAGGGCGGGCCCAGCGGCGTCTGGTGCGGTGCATCGCAAGGCGGAGAGTCGTCCTCGTAGTGG